>NZ_MDAW01000098.1:101504-204836 GCF_002875385.1 Vibrio sp. 10N.222.52.B12
CGACAAATCGACAAATCGACATCACCGAGAACGCGTTCATGGGATAGATCGCCAGATAACTCTGCTTTGCAAATTTGCAGGTTTTTATAAAACACACCTTTCGTTGCTAGGTCAATTCGTTATGATGAATCCTAGTTCAGTAGTCGAAACGCGAGGGTTGTGTGTTAGTAGAACAGTGGATAGACATCGAAGGTGACGAGCTGTATTGCTTGTCTACTCCAATTATAGAATCTCAAGAAACATTAGTGCTTATCCATGGTTTGGGGGAATCACATTTGTGCTTCGCCGATGCTCTGGATTGGCTACCTAATTACAACCTAGTCATGTTTGATTTATGTGGTTATGGTTATTCTCCAGCTTCCAATATATCTCATGCAACGGATGTTCAAGCCAAACGAATTTTAAAGGCTTTAGAGGAGTTAGATATAAAACAATGCTTCCTTCTGGGGCATTCTTGGGGTGGTGATACATCTACTTTAGTGTGTCACTACGACAGTAAAGGCGTCATACGCGGCTTCATTAATGCTGAAGGTGGATTGCATGAGGAGAGTATTATCTTATCCCAAATCATCGCTGAGCATTACGTGAAACTAAATAAGCCTGAATTCCAAGAGTGGGTCAAAGGAGAAGGTTTTGCAAAGCGTTTTGCGATGTCTTGGAAGCATGGAGCAGGTATAAAATACCTTTCCTCATTGAGGCGGTGTGAACCAATAGTATTGGGTGAAACGGCCAGTGAGATTTATGCGCAACACAATACAAAGGATGGAAGAGGTGTTGTGGAGTGGGGGCAAATCTATGAGAACTTATCGATTCCAAAAGTTTATTTTTGGGGAACACAGAGTTTAGCGGGATGCCATCGTGCAATCGATTTTATCTCTTCGATTAACAATGTTGCATTCGAAGGTGCTAACCATTGGGTTCAGAACGACCCTAAGACTTTTTATGCCGAGATCGATAAGTTTATTACTGCGACTGTGAGCTAGTATTATTTACAAGGTCGTGAAGCCTTGAAAGAGGCTTCTCTTCGTCCGCTCTTTTCGAATTTAGCACGCCATACTTGTGAACGACATTCACATTTAATGATCTTGTAGCACGAAGATAGTGGTATCAGTTTTAAGTCGATCATACGCTGCGCCAGTTGTAACAATTTGTAACTGTAGGTGTATGTATGGATGCGTTTTTCTTGTCACAGGTACTCGTAGCAATTGCTATTTGTTTCGATTTGTTGTCGTTTCAATTTAAAGAGAGAAAGAAGATTGTTGCCAGCTTATTCTGTGCAGGCGTTTTAATATCAAGTCACTTTGCATTATTAGAACAATGGACAGGGGCTTCTTTAATGGGTATCGCTACTTTGCGTTATCTGACCAGCATCTTCTCAACATCCTCAAAGTTAAAGTACTTCTTCTGCGGAGCGTCTGTTATTGCGACGGGAATGACATTTACGGGTGTGACAAGCATCGTGAGTTGTTTTGGTTCTGTCTTTCAAACAGTGGCGGCATTTCAAGAGGATGATCGTCGCTTGCGTCAGCTGATGATTGTCGGCACATCCTTCTGGTTGCTTCACAACTACCTTATTGGCTCACCAACAGCCGTACTAATGGAAGTTCTGTTTATCTCCAGTAATCTTGTGGGTTATTACCGCTACTATGTTAAGAAACCTCAACTGGCATGATGATGTGATTTAATGTTATCTATGTCATAAACACGAGATATATAAACGCCAAGGGAGAAGGTGATGGAATCGGTCATCAAGCAGGCAATCGAGTTACGTAAAGCATCAAAGTTTCAGGAATCTAGATCGTTACTCACTCCGTTATTTAGTGATGAAAACTACGCTGCAAAAGCACACCTGCATATTGCTTGGTCATACGACAATGAAGGCAAAGAGCAAGAGGCTATTGAGCACTATACGGCGTCTGTTGCGGGGATACTTACTGTCGATGAAAGGTTTGATGCCTTATTTGGTTTAGCGAGTACCTACCGTAGTCTTGGAAAATACCAAGAAGCACTGAGTTACTTTGAGCAAACCATAAATGAGTACCCAAATGCGCTCGAAGTTCAACCGTTTTACGCGATGTGCTTATACAACCTCGGTCGCCATAAAGAAGCGACTTCGTTGTTATTAGAGTTGCTGCTTTCAACCACGAACAGTGAGGCGATTAAAGAGTATCAGCGTGCGATATCTCTTTATGCAAAAGACTTAGACAGAACATGGTAAAAGTAGATAGTTAGTGAAACAGACAATGGCACAGGCGATCTAAAAGATCTCCTGCTTTTTATCTTTGATATAGAAATAGACGCTGATAGCGATGAACAAGAACGTGAAATAGTAGAAGAACGAAGACAGCGATGCGATAAAGTCGATGTGTTGTTCTATCTGTGCTTCGGTGTAGTTTTGCGAGAGCAGTTTGTAGTAGTAGGCATAGAGCATACCTATCAAGCCGTAACCCAAGTTAAACATCAAACCTTTGAAGCTTAATACTGTTGCTCGGTTGTGAGATTCTGTTTTCTTGTTCAAGTGATAGCTGATGAAAATGTTCATCGTCATGATAATAAAGATCAGAATCAGCGCAGGAATCACCCCGTATATAGACCAGCCTAAGCTTATCCAGTAATAGGTGGCCATCGTTGCGATGCCCATGACTAAAATGAACGTCTTCGGTGCCATGCTCTCTGCCAAACGGCGGCTTTGGCCAGCTAAGATAATCTGCAAGAGGCTAATGCCAGCGCCGATTAAACCAAAGTAAATAATTGGAATATCAATCGCACGGTAGTACTGACTGTTCATGGTCAAAAACATTCGTGAAGTGTGCTCGAACAAACTGTAGTAGAGCAGAATGAACAGTACGTAAGGCGTAGACAATACCCACTTGGCGGTGTTGAGTGTGAGCTTCATGCTGGCCATGGTTGAAGCTAACTTGCTTTCACTGCTTGGTATTACCTTTTTCTCTTCTCTCATGCTGAATGCGGCGTAGATAGCGATCAACGCAACAAACAAAGTCGCGTAAACAGGGATGCGCATGATGTCTTGTGTGGTTTCTGGCCTGTCGAATCCAAGGAACTGATACACGTTGGCCATAAAGTTCACGTCGTACATGGCAGCACCCACAAGTGTGACCACAATACCAACGCTCGAAGCAATACGAAGTTGAATCTGCAACACTCTCGGCCACAGCTCTTCCTTGCCTTGCTCTTTCAATGTGTCGTAAGCCAGCGCTTCATCCGCACCACTTGCTAACGCCATCGCTAAGCCGCTCAGCACTCGGTTAATCAAAAACACAACGAAAACAAAAGTGGGATTCCCTGTAGGGACAAAGGCGATCATTGCGATTTCGATGAACATGACGATGGAGGACAACACCACCAGTCGTTTTCGCCCCAAGGTATCGGCAAAAGCGCCGGAAGGGACTTCCGCAAGTACAATCGTAGCTGCCCAAACAACATTGAGCATGGCGAATTGAGACAGCGTCAATCCGTAATCCAAATAGAGCAAGGTGAATACGGGGTAATAGAAGCGCGCAAAGTAACTGCTTCGGAACATGAGGAAGCAGCGAACGTTACGGATTTTAAGGATTTCTTTCAGCGTCATGAAACATTCAGCAATATGAATAACATAACGTTATGTATAAACCTTTTTTAGATTGATGGGAAAGGTTTGTGCTTTGAAATCGCGAGATTTTTCTGAATAGTCGCTATTCCTTAGTTAACGACTCAACGCGTCACCCAGTGGACGAAAATACGCTTGAAGCGCTTCATATATCGCGTCTCTGTGTGCGATATCTGGGTAAAGAGGCAGGTTGTCCGTCTTTGTTGTGCCAGAAACTAGGTATGCGTTTTCTATACCGGAACAAGACTCCACAACGGCTTCAAATGCTCGTGCCATCATCTCGGTGGGTTGCGAAAAGTAGCTCGACCCCATCGCTTGGTCTGCTTTTACACTTCGGGATACATAGTCATGTCTATCTTGTCCGTCTGGCGTGAGCAATGTGGCGTCAAAAATCTTCAGTAATCGCTCGTTGAGTGGGTGCGGGAAATGATCCGCATTTTTCAACCAGCAATCACTCGCAAATAAGACTTGGCGCTGCGGCCCTGAACGATCGCCAATGTCGAAAGCTTTCTCGGCAATGTAATGATCGAACGCGTGCCAAAACTCATGAGCAAGCGCACCAGCACCTGCATTCTTTGCTAAGGCTAATTCACGTTGATTTGGTGCGTAATGTGCTTGAACCCCTTTGCGGCCACCAGTACCAAAAGCAAGGCTCAAATTACCACGAAGTCCAATCGCCGAAGGCGGTAGCGCAAGGATGTACGCTAAGTCTGCGAGAGAATCGAATATTAAGTTTGCCGCGAGATCTTTTTCTTCTTTGTTCACCCACTTACCAATACGAATTCCGCCGATGCCAAATGTCTCTTTGATGTCGACAAACGACACTTGGTCGCCATGGCGATAATCAGGGCCTTTACGCGTTTTGTATTTAAAACTGGTTAACTGCAAGACATGCCTCGAAGTGGTGCTGAAGGAGTGGAAACTTATACTCAAAACATAAGACGACAGATTATACCGCAATAGAAGGCAGAGTCAGAGATTTCGTCATATCTCGTTTTACGCAGGCTCGCGAACTTGTCCAATCCATCTACACTAAAATTAACACTCGTTTTATTCGCTTTGATTTTCAATAGCTTTGATGTGATTCCACCCAATGGAGTCGAGTCATCGAAATACGGATATTTTATGTGGCAAACATTTCTGGTTTTTAAGCATGATTGGGAGATTTCGCTGTGGACCCGTTAACGCAAGGGTTGGTTGGGGCGTCATTGTCTCTATCAGTAAGCAAAAAACAACACTTGGTGGCGGCAGGGGGCCTTGGAATGCTTGCTGGTATGGCCCCAGATTTGGACATATTGATTCGCTCTTCCAATGATCCGCTGCTGTTTTTGCAATATCACCGACAGTTCACCCACTCGTTGCTGTTTATTCCTATTGGCAGCTTGCTCTGTGCTTTAGTTCTCTATCCACTTTTTGCTAAAAGGCTTGGTTTATCGTTCACACAAAGCTGGTGGTATTGTGCACTTGGCTACGCCACACACGGTTTATTGGATGCGTGCACTAGTTACGGAACTCAACTTTTGTGGCTGTTTACCAACGAGCGGTATGCGTGGAATACAGTTTCTGTTATTGACCCTGCATTCACGCTTCCTGTTTTAATCGGCGTCGTGTTTGTTTTGCTGAAAATTAACCCTTGGTATGCACGAATCTCGATAGTTTGGGCGTTTGCTTACCTTACGTTCGGCATGATTCAAAGAGACAGGGCAGAAGAAGCTGGATGGGAGCTTGCACAAGCAAGGCAACATGCTCCAGTGCGCTTAGAGGCCAAACCTACGTTCGCGAATAGTTTGGTTTGGAAAGTCATCTACGAAGCCGAGGGCCAGTATTACGTGGATGCCATAAGAGTAGGGACGACTACCAAAATCTATTCTGGAGAGTCGGTTGCCAAACTGGACGTCGGTAAAGACTTCCCTTGGTTAAGCTCAACATCGCAGCAGGCCTTAGATATTGAGCGATTTCGTTGGTTCTCTGATGGCTTTGTCGCGCGTGATCCAGACGATGAAAGGCGCATTATAGACGTGCGTTACTCAATGGTTCCAAACCAGATAAAAGCCTTGTGGGGCATTGAGCTTTCTCAATCCGCCGATGAAAACACCCATGTGGCCTACACGACACATCGAGACACTTCGCAAGAATCAAGACAAGCATTTATCGATATGCTGAAAGGCAACGACTAAGTGTGACTCAAGAGTAATTAAGCGCACTGAAAGTCTTTAATCAATGTTGGCTTTTTGGAGAAGAAAAGTTTGCTAAACAAGGATTTGTATTCCCAGCCAAGAGACAGCAGTCTTTTTGCTAGGTTCTTGTTTTCAATGATGGCAACTTCAACACCTTGATAGTGATACGGGTTGTTTCTTACGTAGTTGATAAACGCCGTTAAAACCCCTTGGCCACGTACCGAAGGATCAAAGTTGATCGACACAATGGAAAAGCGCTGACTCCCCACAGGACAACGGACAAAGCAGTAACCCAACGGGTGAGTAATGGTTTCTGAAAACTCAGGGAAAGGACGAGATTCGAAGTCCTTAGATAACTCATCGTATTGCTTACAGAGGTGATGAAAAAGTTGTTTTGCTTCGTTGTTCATAATGGCGTTACTTTGTATTACTGGATTTCACGGTAATTTTAACCACAGCCCGCACCACAAAATGCGGTGAACTTTTTCCAGATTGATTTCCTATTTTTGAAAGTAATGTAATTTCAAATGAAGATTCATAATTTCTATATGGAATAGAAAAAGCAGAACTTGCTACTCTGAAATTGAAAGAGCTAGACAGGAAAATAGTTAGATGAGACGGTAATAGTTAGAAGTAAAGGCAATGGCTTGATGGAATTAAATATGACGAACGGTACGGCACTCATTCTTTATTCTTTGCACAATTGCCCCTACGCGATTCGTGCAAGATTTGCGTTGCTCAAAGCCCAGCAATGCGTGCTTATTCGTTCTATCAAACTCGATAACAAGCCATCAGAAATGCTAGAGGTTTCGCCGAAAGGCAGTGTGCCTGTACTAGTCATTCCCAACCGTTCTCAAATGGACACTACACCTCAAAAACAGATACTTGAAGAAAGCTTAGACATTATGGTTTGGGCGCTTTCTGAATGTGATCCGCATGATCTTTTGAATAGCAGCCATCCAGAAGCATTGCCTAAAATGCTCGAAGTGATTGGAGAGTTTGAATCGCACTTTGTACCCGCGATGAACGCTTTTGGATGTGCGAAGCGTTACCATGAAGATAATGCAGATGAACTGCGTAAAGAGTGTGAAAGGGGACTCATCAAGCTTGAGTCTCTTTTGACGCAGCACTCCTTTTTGTTTTCAGAGCGAGAAAGCTTGGTCGATATCGCAATTCTGCCTTTCATCCGTAAGTACGCCCGCATCGATAAACAGTGGTTTAGACAAAGCCCTTACCCAAACTTAAAAGCGTGGCTGAATGGTTATATTCAAAGTCCTCAGTTCTCCAAAGTGATGAAAAACTATGACTTGTGGTTAGACACTCGGGAGGAGCAATACTTTGGCAATTAAGCGCTGTTCTTAAGGCTATTTGGGCGGAATCGTCGAGCGCATCTTCACTTTTGCAATATTAGCTTACTGCCTCATCCATTGACGATCACACCTACGACGCGCATCCTTTTACGTTCACTCAGGGCCAAGGCTCTTAATTAGCAAACAACTCGATAGCTGCGTTTAGTACGCAGTGCTTGAATTTAAAAGGTAGCGCGTATGAACAAGATTGTTATGTTGGTGATGGGGCTGCTTTTTACCAGTCGTTTGTTTGCAAGTATTGTCCCTCACGCAAGCCAACTTGAACACGATGCGCCCATTCTTCTTCGTTCTGTGTTGCTAGTCGGTGTCGCAGGCTTCCTGATCTGGAAAGTGGTTCAGTACTTTCAAAAAAGCAAATCCTCAGAGTAACGCGCTGCTACTAGGTTTTATCTGCACATCCAAACAAATAAAAAGTGGTAATTGAAATCACAGCCCTTAGAATGCGCAAACTAAAAGTTAATAACTGATGTAGAGTGATTTTATGCTTCGTGATTACACATTCGATTGTCTTGTGACTATGCCGCGCCATGAACTGGAAGAGTTTAGTGCTCGCATGATCAGTAAAATGGTGCCAGAAGATGTGATGAACGAGCTGTTTACCTTCGACCAAGAAGAAGTAGACAGTGAAGACCGCATGTTGTCAGCGCGCCTAGATGCGATGTTACGCATGACCGCAATCGCACTAAGTGAAATTCAGCAAGCGTTTGATGATTCGGACAACGCGAAGCAAAACAGCGAGCGTATGACGCGTCTTGTGCTTTGGCACTTCTACGCAATTTCATTCCGTCTAGAAGAAGCCATCACACTTGAAACGCACTGTGAGCAAGTAGAAAAGCTGCTACAAAACACACCGACAGACGTATTCGCATGGGTGAAGACGCTAACAGAGCTTCTACACACGTACGCGGAAATCAACGCGAAGGAAAACCCAGAAGGCTAAGTCTTACTGAGGATAAAAGATATAGCATGAAAGGCGAGCCAACTGGTTCGCCTTTTTCGTGGGAAAACCACATTGTTGTATCGTCAAGCATTTGAAGGAATACACTTTACTATAGAGACCTTCCGTCCGTTGGAGTGTTGCTTAGTTTGTAAAATAAATGGAACCCAATCTTTAAAGCATTCTATGGAATCTAGATCGACAGGCTGCCCCCAGGAAGTAACAAATATATTTTGTTCGATAATGGAGGATGGTTTAGATATGTTCGCTGATAATTCAGTTGTTGAGCAGCCCGATACTAGCGCAGTGCCGAAGATTACTATGTTGAGTCTTGTCATTTCTTTCTATGCTTTTGGAGCGGACGGGCATAGTACAATTTGTGTCGCTTTCTCAAGTTAGCATTTCATATTTAATACAGGTGTTAATGCTGATTCGGATCAGTAAGTTGAACTCTGAACGAAGGCTCAAAGGCTGGTGGAGTTGATAATGACAAGCCAGAATCAACGCTCTATCCATTGGTAAAACTAGGACGGCGGTTCTTGTTGTTGATGTGTTGGCGAAAAGGGATTGAAAACAAAGCCCGCTGAAATTTGCGGGCTTTATTGAAGGTTACTCTAAGTGCTTAAACTGCAACGCAACAAGGCGCTGATAGAGTTCACAGCTTTGCATTAGCGACTGGTGGTTGCAAAGGTCAATCAACTCGCCGCCGTCTAACACCGCAATTTTATCGGCGTGCTGGATTTTCGACAGACAACACTATTCCAAAGATCTATGTAGTCCAAAAATTAAGAATTATTCAAATGAAGATGCCTCTAAAGTACATCTGCATTGATAGTACAGAATGTAGTATATAGTATCATCTCAAATGCAACTGATTGGTTATGTGGTGTGATGCGTATAATTGAGAGTCCCTCATCGCAAGTGCTTGTTATTTTCCTCTTATCTTTTGCATTTGAAGCCTATGGATTGGAGAGAGAAATGTTTAAAAAGGAAACCGTCGAGCTATTTCCAGCAGTAAGTGGACGGATCACTGACAATGGCAAACCGTTGGTTGGTATTAAGCTGAAGCGAAGTTATGAGTTTATCGATATAACGGATGGTGAGATTCACGACTATACAACAACCGATAGTGAGGGGCACTTTAGCTTTCCAGAGCTAACTATGCAATCACTTCATGCTAACAACCCATTGAGAACCAATGTTATTTGGCAAGGTATTCGTATTGACGCTAATCGAAACAATACGAATAAGGATGAAACTTACCTTTGGGATGCAAACTCTCGTGGTGTAACACATAACTCTTATTTTTCTGAAATGCTCTCGGAATTAAACTGTGACTTAGCTAACGAGGAAGAAATTGTTGATATTTACAACTCTGATTTTCCAAGTGGGGTAGTTAATTACACGATCGTAAGCATCTGCAGGTGGCCTGTTCGCTCAGAAATAGAGAAAAAGAAAGCTGCTGATATTGAAGCGTTTGGTGAACTTCAAGATCTAGAAAAATACGGCAACATTAATGGACTAATTTAAGGGATTAAAATGGGAACTCTTTCTCCAAAGCTAGCCTCGGAACTTGCTTTTTTCGCATATTCTATACGAGAGCAACAGCGTAGTGTCACCCCTCCACCTTCTGTTCGTAGGTATTTTAAAAGTAAAGATAATCTGACTAGTAAAACGGGAGGCTATCTTTTCAATAAAGAGACGGGGTTTGCAGCGTTAGGTTACGGTGATGGTCCATATAGTAGAGACGCTATTATCGCTATTCGCGGAACTAAAATGACATCAGGTCATGATTGGGGAACTAACTTACAAATTGGTTTGAAAGGGAGTGCCAATGGACAAGCAGTTCATGCTGGCTTTCAGCGTACATTTTCATTGTTACGCCCACAATTACAAAAGTTTTTAGATGAATGGCGAAAAAATTCAAAGATAGGAACTGTGCATTGCATTGGACATAGTTTAGGCGGGGCTTTGGCTACGTTGACTGCCGACTGGGTCGCAACTAGCTCTTATAGCAATAACGTGAAACTGTACACGTTTGGTGCACCTAGGGTGGGCTTGTCAGGTTTTGCTAGTGCAAATACAAACAGAATCAATGATATTTATCGCTGTACGCATGGCGCGGATGTGGTGCCCAAAGTACCACTCTGGCCCTTTTTTCATTCGCCGTATAAAGGCTTTGAGTTTCGTCTCGACAGTGGGCAAGGCATTTGCACTAGCGCCCATGGCATGGATCCTGATCAAGGAGCTGTTCCAGGATATCTAGCGACAGCAAAGGGCGAAGATTGGCAGGAGTTACAAAGGGCGGCTAGTGATTTTCTTCTCCCAGTACGGCTGGATTATAATAAACGTAATCAGGCTAACTATAGTAATTTTTGGACTGACCGTTTAAGCGCTGCTTTAATCACCTTACTTAAGGATACTGGGTACTATTCGCTAGTTGCTGCTCAAGGAGCGATTAGCTCAGGTGCGACGCTGTACGACTTTATTGCACAAACGTTGGTAAAAATAGCTGAAGCAGGAAAAACAGCAGCATCCCAAGTAAAAGGATTACTTGGTCATATGTTGGTATTTTCAGGTGCGGCTAGCTCAATTGTTATAGATTTGACTTATAAAACAATTAGGCAGATTTTCAATAAGATGCTTAGACGTCTATATCGAGGTGTAAATGAGGCGATTAAGCGTTTTAATGGTTGAGCGGATTAATTTGAGATAGGGCAAACGCCTTAACAGTAACTTTTAGGACGTGCTCTTGCGATAGCGTACTTACTTTGTTTTCTAAATTAGAAGGTGCATAGATCGAGGAAGTTACGGGAGGCGATCCTCACAATAATGTTCGAAGTACTTAATTCCTTCAGCTTCCTGATTGCCGCAGGACTATACGTATTAACTTCGCACATTTGGTATTGTGAGGATTCGCTCTGTTGTTGTGGAGTGGCTTAGCAGTATTGTTTTACTTCTTAACTAATAAAAAGCCGCTGTTACTCCAAATGCTTAAACTGCAACGCGACAAGGCGCTGATAGAGTTCGCAGCTTTGCATTAACGACTGGTGGTTGCCAAGGTCAATCAACTCGCCGCCGTCTAACACCGCAATTTTATCGGCGTGTTGGATGGTTGAAAGTCGGTGAGCAATGATCAGTGTGGTACGGTCTTTCATCAATGCTTCAAGTGCTTGTTGAACATGATGTTCACTTTCACTGTCCAGCGCGCTGGTGGCCTCATCAAGCAAAAGGATTTTTGGATCTTTCAGAATCGCACGAGCAATCGCGATACGCTGTTTTTGACCGCCAGACAATCTCACGCCACGCTCACCCAAAAAGCTATGGTAACCGTCCGGTAGCTTCTCAATAAACTCATGCGCGTGTGCTTTCTTCGCCGCTTCAATCACTTGCTCGTCAGTAGCGTCTGGATTGCCGTAACGAATGTTGTGGAATACATCGTGACTAAACAAAGCGGGTTGCTGTGGAACCAATGCCATTTGACGGCGAAGATCATTCGGATCGAACTGTCGAATGTCTTCTCCACCAAACAATACTTGGCCTTGTTGTGGGTCGTAGAAGCGTTGCAGTAATTCGAATAAGGTCGTTTTACCAGCGCCAGAAGGGCCAACTAAAGCCAACACCTTACCTTTCTCGGCGGTCAGGTTTAACCCTTTGACAGCGGGTTGGTCGGGGCGAGAAGGGTAGTTGAAGTTCACTGAATCAAACGTCACTTCCGCTGGCATGTCATCGGTAATAGGAAGGTGATTGCTTGGTGCGCTGATGTTGCTTTCCACTTGAAGGATCTCAACCAGCCTTTCTGTTGCACCAGCGGCTCTTTGCAGTTCCCCCATGACTTCGGAAATCGTTGCCATGGAAGACGCAACCATGATGGCGTAGAACACAAATGCCGCTAGATCGCCGGCAGACATCTTGCCGTGAATCACATCACTTCCGCCGACCCAAAGCATGCCAGCAATGGCGCTGAACACGATAACGATAACACCAGAAATCAGAATCGCGCGCTGTTTTACTCGCTGTCTCCCAACTTCGTAAGCTTTTTCTACCTCGACAGCAAACGCCGCGCGTTCATGTTGCTCTGAGCTAAAGCTTTGAACCGTTTTGATGTGCTCAATCGCTTCGCCTGCATAGCTGCCGACGTCGGCCATGGTGTCTTGGCTTTGGCGTGATAGGGCACGTACTCGTCTTCCATAAACTAAAATCGGAACCAGTACGAATGGCACAGAAGCCAGCACAATCAAAGTGAGCTTAAAGTTGGTTGCGAACAACATGATGATCGCACCAACACACATAAGCGCGCTGCGCATCGCCATAGAAAACGACGAACCAATAATGCTTTGCAGCAACGTCGTATCTGTGGTGAGACGAGACATAATATCGCCGCTACTATTGGTCTCAAAATAACTAGGATGCAGCGTAATCACATGGTTAAACACCGCAAGACGAATGTCCGCGCTGACGCGTTCGCCCACAGAAGAAACCAGATAGAAACGGAAGAAAGTCCCCACTGCGATGCACAGTGTCACACCGACGATAAATTGAATCGCATTGGTGAGTTCTTGCAGTGATTGTTGAGCAAAGCCTTGGTCTATAAGAATGCGTACGCCGTAACCGACGGATAGCGTCAGGCTAGCTGTTGCGATGAGGGCAACTAAAGCCGCAGCAACGCGCCATTTATAAGGTGAAACGAAGGTGTTGAGTTTAAGAAGAATGCTGAGATTTTTATTATTTTTACTGCTCATGAGTGGCTCACAAAGCGTTATAGGTACTTGGCATAGTAAGCGACTTTGGTACGTGAAACCAGTGGTGAGTCAGATTCGATAAGAGAGAAATTCTTTGGCGGAGGCATTCAACCGATGAAACCTAATTTCTCACTTTTTATTATTGGCATATGCTAATTACAGGGCATAAAGTGACAGCCTAAGTAGATAAAGGAATTCACCATGTCAGTTGCTCGTCAAGTCTAACGCTTCTTTTCTTTGTTCTCTTTATTCATTCTGTTTTGTTCCACAGACAATCTCAATCGCAGAGGTACTTATGTCTATTCACGCTCCTAAAAACCACCAACATTGCGCAGTCTGCTGCCAGCCGTTTTTCAACGCACACGATACGATTCAATTTACGGCAATGCCGAGTGGTGGCGTGCAAGGGCAAATCGTGCCGACAGAAAAGGTTCAAGGTTATGAAGGCGTGATGCAAGGCGGTGCCATCAGTGCGCTGCACGATACTGCTATGACACACTGCCTTTTCGCACAAGATATCTGCGCTATGACGGCTAAGTTGGAGGTGCGCTTTATCAAACCTATCCCTCTCAATAGTTCTATCCGAGTGGAAGCACATTGCATCAAGAGTAAGCGAGGCATGTATTTGCTAGAAAGCGAAATCTATGTTGGTGAGCAGTGCTACTCAAAGGCAGAAGCCAAGTTTATGCGGCAGGCTGTTGATGTCTAATATTGCTAACTTTTTGAGTACAGCAGTAAGTCATGAGAAGAGTTTAAAAGGTGCGGTCGTAACGAAGGGATAGGGAGGTGAGTCAACCTATTTGGTCAACTCACACTCTTTACTTGTGTGGCAGTGAGTGAAGAACCTAAACAGCGATGAAGTTAATCCACATACGCCACAGAGCTTGGTTCTTTATAAATGCAGTCTACTTTTGTCACACTGCCACTCGAGTCTTGATATTGAGCATAGACGACCCATAGGCCGTTGGTTCGCGCGCCCATAACCGTAACCCGAGTATTTTCACCATAAGTTGAATTGTCCGTGCCAGACCCTCTACCAAAAGAGACTTGGAACTCCTTCTGGACAGCACGTTGTACTTCCATGCCGTTAAAGTCCCCCTTTGGTTGAACATGCAAAAACTCAAGCCCGCCTCCTTTTCCTTTACGGATTGCAAAGGTACAGCCGGTCAATTGAGTGGTTACCAAGTAGTCAGCAGCATCATAGTGGGTGACTTTAGAAATGGAGTCGGGTTTAAGTTGTTCAAACGGAGAAACGGGGATATGAATACATTGAAGTGCTTTCGCGTTTTTAACTAACGATTTTGGGCCAAGGCGGAAACGCATCTCCTTCATCTTAACCCCCTGATTTATCCCGAAAGCGGTATCGCCATGGCTATACAAGTAAAACCTCATAGCACCTTTCGTTTGGCCCGCGCTGGTAATGGATAGTGGGAAACGAAGTAAAAACTCCTCTAAATCTCGGTCTAAAACCTGAACAGCCTGATCTAACGTTTGTGGCATAACACAGTCCTTTGTTGTTATTTATAGATTGCGTGAAATCTTATTGATTATAGTTCACAGACATAAGCATATATGAACATATCGAATCCAATGAAATTTCTTCTTCTTTCATCGGTAGAACATGATATTGCTCGTAAGCAGGCACTGGTTATGTTGATGAAGTCGTCCGCTAGCAAAAAGATAATGTCGTTTCGCCATTTAAAAACATAAAGGTGAACCAAACCGTTCACCTTCATACTTTTATTGGTTGCTGATCCAACCTTAATCGATCATCGAGCTTAACGTAGGACTCAACTCTGGGGCTTGTGAGCGGTTTTTATTTGCTCGAAAAGCTCTTCGGCCTCCGCCGTCAACAATGAGTAGGTACGTATATCACCACGTCTTTGCGCTTGCATCGCTTGTTCAAGTAGCATTGAGTGGCGCTTTTTGAGTTTCTTGACAGAATTGTTTTTGAAGAAAGAAAACATAAATAAATCCTTTACTTAGAACCTTCCTTTAATACGCGTTTTGTCTGCGTTTGGTTCAAACCATAAACACCGTACTATTGTTTTGTTACGTCTTTCTTTTGTTCAATCTGCCGCCAAAGATGACAGTTTTTGACTGTTCTATGAGAGGGCTCTTGGGAAAATTTAGACTTACTTTGCCGATATGATTGCACCGTGGATCTCGACTAACGTCCCTGAACTGGCGAAATACAGCCTGACTTCGGGCTTGTTCTGGCTAATCGTATTGCTGGATGCAGTTGGCTGCAGGTCAATAATTCAACCTCGCAATTCAATCTAACGATGCCTACAGAAAAGTCCGGTATAGAAGCAACCATGCCGGACTTTTTGTATTCACCTTTTAAGCTTCATGTGCTTGGCGTTGCAGGTGTTCGATAAATACTGGTATCTTTTTCGCTAAATGCTTCCTCGACGCATAAAACGCATACAACACCAAATCTTCCGGTGTGTATTCCAATTCAATCACTTCCAAGCAGCCTGAATTTAAATCCTCTCGGCAAAACTCAGCAGGCAGAATCGCAAAGCCCAACCCAGCCAATGCACCGGACTTGGCAAGTTGTCCGCTGTTTACCTTAAATGAAGACTTCACTCTTTGAGTTATCATCTCTCCCTCTGGACTTTTGAAAACCCAGGGTGTTCCTTTTAAGGCAGTAAAGCTACTCACGCACGGAACGTGCCTCAAATCTGTGATTTGGTAAGGTTTTTGGCACGCTTTCAACAGGTTAGGTGAGGCGACGACAACACTCGGCCAGCGCTTAATCTCTTTGGCAATCCAATTGCTGTCTTCCAACTTCCCACGATGAAAGCTTAAGATGACGTCAAACCCATCTAGTAAGTCTTCTTTTGGGCTCAAGTTTGTTTCGCAGTTCAATGAAATTGAAGGGTGTTGAACACAAAAAGAGACGACTGCCTTTGCTAGCTCTGGAGAATCTGGCATCAGAACGTTGAGCTGGCCTATGACCGTTCTGGAATGTTGAGTTATGTCTTGAAGCGCATCATTCAGTGTGTCCAGTAGCGGCTGTGTACGTAAATAAAGGTGTTCACCGGCGTCTGTCGCGCAAATTCTTCGGGTTGTTCTATCAAACAATCGCACATCAAGTTGTTCTTCCAGTAAAGCAATATGCCGACTGACATTTGATGTGGGTAGGGACAAAAACTCAGCAGCTCTCTTAAAGCTATTGTTCTCATAGACGCAGTGGAAACTCTTTAGCCATTGTGGATCAATTTTATCGAGCATCCTAGTTAATCCCATTTTGTTGGATTATAAAGCCTATAAATCACACTTTATTACTGAAAATAGGTTTATACAATGCTTGCTAACGTGATTTTTGGATAAAGGTTCCCCCTATGAGTTGGTTAGAAAAGCTATTAGATAACAAGAGCATCATCAGTACGCGGAAAGTGTCAATTCCAGAAGGGGTATGGACCAAGTGTCCGTCTTGCGATCAAGTATTATATCGGCTTGCCCTCAAGGAGAACTTAGAAGTTTGCCCGAAATGCCAACATCATATGCGGATGTCTGCTCGACATCGTTTGGATAGCTTCTTGGATAAGGGAGAGTGGATAGAAATCGGCAGTGAATATGAGCCAAAAGATCTGCTCAATTTTAAGGATAAAAAGCGCTACAAAGAACGTATTGTCCTCGCTCAAAAGAATACCGGAGAGAAAGATGCGTTGATCACGATGAAAGGTGAGCTACTCGGTTTACCCATTGTCGCCTGTGCATTCGAGTTTTCTTTTATGGCGGGGTCGATGGGGTCAGTCGTAGGTGCTCGTTTTGTTGATGCCGTCGATACGGCAGTAAGAGATAATTGTGCACTAGTTTGTTTTTCAGCTTGTGGTGGTGCTCGTATGCAAGAGTCTTTAATGGCGTTAATGCAGATGGCAAAAACCAGCGCAGCATTGGCGCGGCTATCTCACGCACGCTTACCTTATATTTCGGTATTGACCGATCAAACGTTCGGCGGCGTCTCTGCAAGTTTAGCTATGCTGGGGGACATCAATATCGGTGAGCCAGAAGCAAGGATCGGGTTTGCTGGACGCCGTGTGATTGAACAAACCGTACGAGAAAAGCTACCGGATGGCTTTCAACAAAGTGAGTTCCTTCTGGAGCATGGCGCTTTAGACATGATTGTCGAGAGAAGTGATATGCGAAGGAGGATAGGTGGGTTAATCGCAAAACTGACCAATAAAAATATTCAACCTGAAGCGGAGTAAGTTTCTGTAGCGTATTTCGTCAGCGAAAGGCCAAGACAAAGAATTTTCGCCAATTTATAACTGGGTTTCTTTTCGTGTTTACGGTGAGCATGATCTTTGTTCTGCATAAATCATTCTTGAGCTGAATCTATGTCCAGTCGGAGGTTCCGCACGGAGGCATACGCAGAAAAGACATCGCGAAAATGCAGTTTACGCCTCCGTATTAACAAGTTACATTGTTGAAACTTTGATTCAAAGGACAGAACAATGAGTGCCCACCTAAAACAGCTTTGTCATACCCATCTCCCTGGTAATAAAGAAGATTCTCCAGCCGAACACTTTGCGAAAATGGCAAAGTGGTGCGAAGAAAACAACGTGAATCACGATGTCTACGGCGAGGGAGAAACGATTCAAGCGTTCGAGCAAAAGGTTGCTGATCTGTTGGGTTACGAGGCAGGGCTTTTTGTTGTAACAGGGACGATGACACAGCCAACGGTGCTTGAAATTGTCACAAGACAAAAGCGTAATCCTATTGTCGCCATGCACGCATCTAGCCATATTCCAGTGCATGAAAAACAAGGTTATCAGCTTCAACATCGCTTTAATATTCTGCCAGTAGGGAACCCTTACCAAACATGGAAGCTTGAAGATCTCACTGCGTGGCCGGATGAAATCGCAGCCGTTCTTTATGAACTCCCGATGCGTGAAATTGGTGGTCAGCTACCTTCATGGCAAGAACTGGAAGAAATCAAAGCGTACTGCGCCGAAAATGACATTCATCTCCACATGGATGGAGCAAGACTATGGGAAACCGCAGCGTACTATCAGAAAGAATACAGTGAGATCGCCGCTGGTTTTGATACGACCTATGTTTCACTCTACAAAGGCATCAACGGCATGGGCGGATCTATGTTGCTTGGCTCAAAGTCGTTCATTGAACTGGCTTCAATGTGGATGAAGCGACAAGGTGGCAACCTGTATCACAGAACACCTTATGTGGTGTCTGCGGCAATGCAGTTTGATGAAAGGTTGTCCCAAATGCCGGCTCTGTTTGAGCGAACAAAACAGCTCTACAAAATCATTGAAGAGTTCCCGTCTTTGGCGGTAAGACCGACTCAGCCTCAAGCAAACATGTTGCACCTTATCCTGCCATTTAGCTGCGAAGAGTTGAAAGAACTCCAGCACACGTTTGCCACGGAAAAGGGCATTTGGTTTGGTAACCCGCAAGTCACGGCACATCCAAATCAATCCATTGTTGAATGGTATGTTGGCGACTACCTGCTCAACCTTGATGATGACGAATTAAGGTCATTTTTCAATCAGTTACTCGGTAATAAGGCATAAACTTATCAATATGCGAGCTTATTAACACGTCACTGGCGTTACTTCATGTATTCTGAGGTCAAGCGAACAAGAGGATTTTATCAATGTCAAAAAGCTCCAAGCTTCACAATGAAGATAAACTGGTTAAAAAGGCACTAGAGATTGCCGGAAAGATGGCAAAGATGCAGGGCTTTGACCTTCCTCAGTCACCACAACCAGTAAGAGTAAAAGCGATTTACCTGTTCTTGGTTGATGCTAAACAGATCACGCCACTACCGGATAGCAAATTAGATGGCGCAAACATTAAACACAGACTGGCACTTTGGATTCACAGTGCGTTGCCAGACAACGACCCTCTAAAATAGAAAACCTGAAGAAATAACAACGATTATTAATTAAACAAGGCGAGTCAAATGGTTCGCCTTGTTTGATCTAGGCGTCAATAGCCGTTGGGATTGTCAATCACATAGACCCAACCACCATCCACATAGTGCATCACCTCTAATGCTGTTCCTTGAATGTTGTTACCTTGCGAAGCGTTCAATATTTCCCAATCAGATCGCACCATGGCAATGTCGTCATTAATGTGGATAGAAACGTTTTTGGTAAGCATGTCTACATCGCCATTCATGTAGCCTTTCAATACCTGCTTAATTTCTTCTCTACCTATGGCTTGATTACCTTCTTTATCTAAAACAAATACTGCGTCTGGGTGAAAAAGCGTACCTAATCCATCCAAATCTTTCTTTGCAAAATACTGCCCAAATAACGCATGTAACTCTGAGGGTGTTTGTGGTTTTGAATAAAGATCTTCAGCGTGTAAGCCAAGGGAGAGAAAAGAGATAAACAGTAAAACGTAACGCATAACTTCATCCTTTTGATATTGGCTTAGGCCGCAGTTGTGCCTCCGCCTTGTTGTGTTTTCACAATAGATAAGTCGGTTACAATTTAAAATTAGCTTCCTAAAGGTAACTAGTTACGCCTAGGTAACTATTGGTCTGCTAGGTCGCGTTTGATTACACTTACTTAGCAAAGAATGAATTGGGAAAAGACGATGCCGACGAAAGTAAACCATCGAGTACAGCCAGATGGCTATTGCAGTGTCGATAAATATTTAACGTTGATATCGACAAAGTGGACAGCGCACATCGTATGGTTGCTCGGGCAACAAGAAGAGATGCGATTCGGTCAAATTCGCAAACAGTTAGCACTGGTCTCAAGCAAAGTGCTTACTGAGCGTTTGAAGCTGTTGTCTGAGCATGGATTTGTGTGGCGAAAACAACAAGACACCATTCCTGTTACCGTGAATTATGGGCTAACCCAAAAAGGTAAAGAGCTTGCTGGCGTCGTTGAACTCATTGTCCAAAAAGCCGATGACTGGGACGCCTAGTAGGCGGTTTATCGTACCGTCGTCGTCTTTCGGTATCATTGATTTACAAAACAGAATCAAAAGGACTAAAGATAAGTCCCGAGAAGCGCTACAATGCACGCGTTGCGAGAGTGCAACCAAGATTACTCATTTACAGAAGCCTTGAAGTAACCATACATGTCTAAAGATTTCGAATTCACTACAGAATACACACTCGACAAACCTTTCTTTGCCGAGTGTTATGATCAAACTAGCCAGCCAACGAAGTTCCCACAAGCGTACCTAAAAGGGATATTGTTTCTTGTCTTTGGTGTGGTCTTATTGGAGTTTGAACTGCTACCTAACGGTTATGTGGGTTGGTTCTTTATCGTATTGAGTGTGATTGAAGCGTTCAGCGTGTACTGCAAGCGAACGTGGTGGCTGTGGCGTCAAACCATCAGCTCAAGCCGTGGCAGTAAAGTGGTGTTTGAAGTGAATGCAGACGGAGTACGCTACAAAAGCGGTAAAATCGATCGCAGCCTCGCTTGGAATGAAATCGACCAACTCGAACAAACCGATTTGGGCTTTATCCTTCACCTTGGTAAACAACGCCAATACATCAGCAAATCTTGCTTAAATGTAGAAGTCATCGCGTTTATGGTAGAGCAGCACGCGGCATCAAAAGCGAGCTAACAAATCCTTACTGACAAAAGAGGCGAGCCGTGCGGTTCGCCTTTTTTACTCTTAGGATTTGGTGTTCAGGGGGTAGCTCTGATTCAGACTCAAGGGCTGAATTACTACACTCGGCGTTTCCAATGGGGTCACTCCAGCGGTCCTGTTTGAGACTAGGAATCCCCCTAAGCGTGCTGTGGGAATCAAACCCGCATCGTCAGCTTGGAAGGAGGCGTAGTACGGTGTTTGTAAGAGCAATTGGTCATTAAATCTATTTAATATCAACTATTACGTGTCCTTGTTTAGTAGTACTCTTTCAGAAAATCCTTTCAAATCGCACCTACTAAAAACTTCAAGATCGAGACCATGCTCAACAAATTTATTTTTAAAAAAGTAATGATATTCGTCCGAATTAATCTCACAACTTAAACCAAGAAGATTATCTGAAATAAATTCATAGGGTTTCACATCAGAAAATCGAGCTTCTAGTAAGTAGTATTTTTTGCCATCTACAAAAATGTAAATGCCAATGTAGCTAGAGGATTCATGAAGGGCAGGTTCTTTAAACGTCTGATAGTGGTATGTGGGTTCGAAATCAAAATACCCCTTTTCTGACGTTATAGTTTCGGTGATATAACGGTTGTTAGAAAAAGCCGTGTGTAGATAAACTACCTCGCTAGTAAACGCTTTCCCGTTTAAGTGTAAGCTACCAGTGATCTCTGAGCTAAGTGTGTATTGAAACTTTTTTGATTTGAAGAAATTAAACATATCTGCGTTGCAACCTGTAGAGAGCAATAATATTGTGGCACTCATAAGGAAAACCAGTATTTTAGTCATTCGCTTGCCAATATCGTACATAGGTCAACCCATCCCCATGCGTGAGAAGATACTATGTTCTAATGATCTCAAGTGCTAGCCTATAACCGTCCCAGCTTTTAAATCAAGTCATGCTAAATCTTATATCTAGGCACACTTTAAAAAATAATGTAAATAATATTTCCATTACTTTCATGGTTGGCTTTGTTGTGCAATTCGTTTTCGAAGCGAGCAGCCTTATTTAGGTTGATACTAACCCAATACGGCAAGTTTTAGGCATACCAAGCCCATTTTCGCTTAAAAACTCACATCAACGTCCTTGGCTCGATGGCTGATACAACTGCAATGTGAGCAGCGAAGTTCGTCTTCAAACTAAAGCATCCTTTAAAATGAACTTATGGAATGACACCATTAGATACATGACTTATTGCTGTCTGACGACCACGATATCGAGAGTATTGAAGTCTCTTACCTTGGCGAAGGTAAATATGTCGCTGAGTTTGATGTCCGTTGGCGCGGTGATTTTAAGGATGGATCGTTTACTGATCTCACCGTAGCCCAACGTTGGGTGATGTACGAATCAGAACAGTTTGATCACCCAGTGATTGAAAACTACGTTGCGGTGGTAGAGAGCAATAACCTGACTGGTAATTAGGGGAGGTCGGAACAAGTTGCCCTTGATTGGCATGGTTTTAACACTCTAAAAGTCACAGCCGCAAGTCACTCATCTAATCCAATACTAAAAAGACGAACCACACGGTTCGCCTTTTTCGAGCTTGAAGCTTGGTGGTAGTGGATTACTCAAATTTAGACACACAAGCTGAACCACTACACTCGGTTCTTCAGGTGGGTCATTCCAGCGAGCCTAGGCGAGACTAGGAATCTTACAAAGCGCTCTGTGGAATTAGTGTTTAAAATGAACCAAAAAAAGTGACACGGAAGTATGACGAATACATCTATTCGATGTTGATGCTGTCTTACTGCCTCTCTAGCTCAGTTCTGCCCCAAAGAGTGTTCCACTTAGGCACTCCATTTTGCGCTATTTGATAGCATTTGAAATACAAAAAAACTAATAGGTAGTAAAAAGCAAGATGTAACGTGGTGGTGGTTTGTCAATTATAAATTGACAGGTCTTATGTTGAAACAGACTAAATGTGATTAGCCAAAAGTTTCGAATTGAATCAATTAGTTTAAGTGCATCCTAAGGCATATCATGTTAAAATGCGCAGCTGTGTTTATAGTTTCAGTTTAATAAATGTCCCAGCTAATAGTCCAATTTATAAATGCAGGTGTCGGTGATTGTATACTCATTACCGATCTGGCAACCGGCAAGAAAATCTTAGTAGACTCAGGTCCAAGTAAAGGGGTTGGTAGAGCAACTGTTACCAGAGTGTTAATGCAAACTTTGGGTGATAGCAACGAGATTGATTTAGCCATTCTTACGCACAACGATGATGATCATATTGGTGGGTTTGAGGGGTTAATTAAAAGCGACATCGTTTCAATCAATAAAATAATTTTTAATAGTATCGCTGAATTAGAAGATGAGCCAATAGAGAGTTCTAGTAAAGCATCGTATCGACAAGATTTAAACTTATATAAGATTATCAAAGATACCAATATTCCTATAGAGGGTGTTGTAGTTGACGAAGATGGTTCAAATGTTATCGAGTTGGGGGATGTCACCCTACGATTTATTTCTCCAAACGATATGAAAATGAATATGTTGAAAAAGTGGGCTGTTAGAGAAAAGAAACTAGCAGAAAAAAAAGAAAAAGAACGCCTTGCTAAAAGTAAAAAATCATCCAAAAATACTGCTTATGCTTCCCTCGAACAAGCACTAACTGCTATAGAGATAGAGGACAAATTTGAACCTGACAAGAGAGAACCAAACGGATCTTCTTTGGCATTTATATTAGAGTATGGCGAACATCGTTTATTGTTTCTTGGTGATTGTCATATGGATATAGTAGAGGGTTATCTAGCCTCTAAAGATCAACCACAATGTTTTGATCTTGTAAAACTTTCTCACCACGCTAGTGAGCATAACAATAGCCAAGAATTTTTCAACCAGATTGATTGTAAAAACTTTATAATTTGTAGCGATGGTGATAATAATCATGGTCATCCTTCAATGAAAACTATTGCTAGGTTGACGAAAAGATTTCCAGACTCATTTATACACTTCACATCGGATAGTGAAATAATCAATAATTTCACAAAATCATTTGCTAGTAGATGTCATTATCCAGACGATGACATAGTAGAGTTTAAATATGAATTATCAAGATAATATTGTTACTGTAAAAGTTGGGACGCTAGAGAGTAGTGGTTATGCATTTAAGAGCGTTTGTGGGAAGGGTAAATATGTTATAACTTCAAAGCATAGCGTTTGTGTAAATAAAGTTAGTTGTACTCTTATTTCTTCGGGACTTAATGCTTGTAGGAGTTGTCAATTAGATGTAGATAACTCTCACATTAAAATCAATTTCGAAAGTGATAATTCAATAGATATTTGTAATTCGTATTTATCAGATAAGTCAGATGTTGCCATCTTAGAACTGGAATCTGAAAGAAATGGTTTAGAGTTATTAAAATGTTCATTTTACGATGCTGATAAATATTATGTTTGGAAATATAATAAAGACAGTTTAATATTAGACAGTAAGAGAATGAAAGAAGAGTCATATGCGCTTTACAATTTGAAAAGCTCTACATTCTCAGAGTTTTTGCCTAAGAGTAAAGTCATACCTGGATACTCTGGAACTCCAGTTTTTTCAACGAATGAAAAGGGTGAACCATTTATTCATGCAATACTTACAGACAATGAATCAAATAATGATATCGGCGCTGAGGTAATAACTCGTGAATTGCTTCATGAATTATCTCTTAAATCATCAGTGATAATAAATAATGAATTCAGTTTATTGTCTCATAATATTAATGGTTCCTTTATTGAAGACTGCTTTGAGTTTTATTATGAGCAGGAGCTTGATAATGAGAATAAATTGAAAGTATATTCTTTGCCTTTTACAGACTCAAACAAGTTTGATTTATCTAAGGTAGTAGATTTTCTCACCAGCAACATGACTAGTAGTGTGTTCTCTCCTAGGGAGGTAGAGCTAGCGGAAGGCAATGAAATTAAAGTGTTTCAAGCTTTCAGTAAATTTCTATCAGAACCAACCGATAAGTATAGTAAACCAGCGTTATTACAAAATTTAGTTGAATCAGACTTGTCTGCTCCAACTTTGTATAAATCAACTAAAAAAGATGATTTCAGTTCAATACATGTGAGAGAGTTTTTTCCAGAACATTTTGAATTTATCATGACTAAATTTTTTAGTGATACTGATCTTGTTGAAGCAATTAGTAACTGTGTTAATTCTATAACAGAAGCTAATAACAATATAAGTGGAAGCTCTTTATTACTTGATCAACATTTTGTTAGTCAATCTGTATCAATGAAGTATGCAGACCTGATTTCAAAATTAGTCCTTCCTGATAGTAATACTCATGTTGAATATAACTTTGGTTTATTGAGTACCTATATACAGGATATTGATCCTAGTATACCTCTTGAGAGAAACTTGAATAATAAAAGAAAAGCTGTTAAGGATAAGATTATAAGACATTTAACTGATAAGTATGAAGATATTTCATCTATCTTCAATAAGAATCTTTTCATGGGAAAAACCTGTTATCTTTACTTAATTCCGATCAATGAGGTTGGAGAGTTGAAGAAATTGATGCATGCCAAAATAAATCAAGGTAATAATGGTTAATATATGAGTTGTAATATAAGTTTAATTGATAAATTAACGACAGACTCAATAGAGAGCCCTCATTTTATTCAATTATACGAAAAGCTATCTATTGCTTATTCAAACAGCAAAATTAATATCAAATCATCAATTGTATCAAAAGATACAGACTATTTGTGTCGATATGCAGATATTTTTAGTCTATCAGATAAAGCTGAATATAGAGTTTTAGCATATCGTATTATTGTTAAACTCTTAGGTGTGTCTGAAAAAAATACTGACTTAGGTAGTATCGCTCGCTCTATTTTTTCTAAGCTTGGTTTGTTTGTTTCAGAATCTCGATTTAATGAACAGGAGTTCCCTTTACCCTATGAGATGGAAGTCGGTAATATACTAAAAAAAGATCGTCAGAAACTACCTTATGGCCATGAAATATTAACAGACTCACAATACAAAGTTTTCAAGAGTCTAAATAACTTAGATAGCTTTAGTTTTTCAGGTCCAACGTCATTTGGTAAGTCATTTATAATTAGAAACTACATATTTAGTTGTATAAATGATGGTAAGAGTGTTGTTATATTAGTTCCTACTAAAGTTCTTATTGAAGAATATATGAGGGAAATTAGGAAAACAATTAAAGGCGAAGGTTGGAGTAGCGTAAATCTATCGAAAAATGCACAGTCTTATCAAGAAGGGAAAGTAAATATATTAGTATTAACTCCCGAAAGATTTAATAACTTGGTTTACAGTGAACTAGAAATAAATATAGATGTACTAATTGTAGATGAGGCCCATAAACTTGGTGATGATGATGAGCGATCAATAACATCTTTTAAGGTTATTCAAGAAGCAACGAAGAGATTTAACAACTGTAAGCTTGTCTTTAGTTCTCCTGTCATAAGTAACCCTTCTGTCTTCCTTGAGTCTTTTGGTTTTAATGGGGAAAATTCAATTGAGGCGGTTGAAGGTCCAGTAACTCAAAATTTATTTTTCGTAGATTTAATCAACAAAACCAGTCAGTTTTATAATGAAGTAAGTAAAGAGTTCTGTACACATACTAGAGAGTTGGACTCTCAAGATATGTTTAGCTTTATAAGAAGTATCACATCATCTTCTAGTTCGTCACTTATATATTGCACTTCAAAGTCAGGTTCGGTAAACGATGCTGTATCATTTTCTGAGCGCTTACCCACTTTGAGTAATGAAAAACTAGTTGTAGCTTCAAAAAATATAAAGGAGCTAATTCATGAAGAATATTTCCTTTCAGAACTATTGCTAAAGGGCGTGGCATTCCACAATGCAGATCTTCCTAAGAGTGTAAGAAGTATTATTGAATCATTATATCAATCTAGAGATATATCTTACTTGTTTTGTACATCGACTTTGCTTGAGGGCGTTAACTTACCAACGGGTAATTTGTTTTTGAGATCTTTTAAAACTAAAGGAAAAATAACTAACAAAAACAAGTTGGATTTTTGGAATCTTGCTGGACGTGCTGGAAGATATACGAAAGAATTAGATGGTAATATTTTTTGTATTCAAGATATCGAAGGTAGCTGGGGAAACATCGTAGATCTTGTGGAGAAAAAGAGTGAGGTAAAAGCTGACACATCGGCTCTAAAACGTCTCGAGCGTGGTCAGAAGATTATTAATGTACTTAAAAATGGTGCATTAAATGAGCTCAAGCAAGAGCGTATAATGGATCAGATCGCAAACATGGTTCTTTCAGACTATATGGAGCATAAAGGCAAACCTCATTCATCTAGCCTGATCAACTTAGTTCCAAAAAAGTTTCATCGTAGGTTAATGAAGGCTCTAGAAGAAAAGTTTAATAATAGTGGTATTAATGAAGTTCCACGCAATCTTTTCTCTATCGGGCATAATATATCTGTCGAGCGCCATATCAATGTATTATCTGATATCAAAGATAACCCACTAATCCTTGGTTCTTTAAATGGTAATGATACATACCCATTACTTGAGAGAATATGTAATGTCTATAAGTTGAAATTTTCAAAAGCTCAGATTGATCGACTTTATCGTATCATCCAGCAATGGATCCATGGTTTTACTTTGAAGGAAATTATTAATAATTCTTTAGAGAATAGCTCAACAGTAAAAGTTGATCACAATAACCCTGTAGAAGAATTTGATAGATCTAATAAAGCTCATGTAAACGCTATAATCAATGGTGTAATAGCCTCCATTGAGTATGATATTGGCTATACATTAGAGCTATATGTTAATCACTACTATCAGCATCTTGTTAATGCTCTAGGGGCTGAGGGCGCGGGAATTAACCTTTCGACTTATTTAGAACTTGGAACAAACGACAAGTCTGAGATCGCTTTACAAAATCATGGTTTTAGCCGCTCAGTGGCAGCCGATTTGTGTAAATTCTATAAAGATTTCATTAAGTTTGATGATAAAAATACTGTTGTGTCAATTGATACTATGGGGCTGTTATCTAAATTAGATAGAAGCAGTATTGCTTTTGCAGAAGTGAGTAATATTTAGTTTAAATAGCAAGAGAATGAACGTAGTCAGGTCTTACGTTTTGCTTTGAGTAGTCTACTTGCTATCTAGAGCAATGTTTTATGGAAATCGCTACGACTAGACTATTCGGGTTTGTGAACTTTGGTACGAGATGGGATTAATAGGTTCAGCCTTTACTTGTGTAGCTGCTTTTGCTTTAAATCAACTAATTCTTAAATTGCTATTTTAGCAAATGCTGTAACTCATTTATGTCCAAACTAAGTTTTAAAAGTCTTGTCCTAAAACAAAAAGGCGAACCAATCGGTTCGCCTTTTCCTATTTAGATTCTAAAAAAATTAATCTTCGTAGTTATCGATGCTTGGGCACGAGCAGATTAGGTTACGGTCGCCGTATACGTTATCTACGCGGTTTACTGTTGGCCAGTACTTCCAAGATTTGGTTGCTTTAGAAGGGAAGCAGCCAAGTTCACGAGAGTAAGGGCGGTCCCATTCTTCTTTCGCTAGGTCAACTTGAGTGTGTGGCGCGTTAACAAGCGGGTTGTTATCTAGCGGCCATTCACCGTTCTTAACCTTCGTCATCTCTTCACGGATTGCGATCATCGCATCACAGAAGCGGTCTAGCTCTTCTAGATCTTCCGATTCCGTTGGCTCAACCATTAGCGTGCCCGCTACAGGGAACGACATAGTTGGTGCGTGGAAACCGTAGTCCATTAGACGCTTCGCGATATCTTCTTCGCTGATGCCTGTTTCTTCTTTCAGTGGACGAATGTCGATAATACATTCGTGCGCTACGCGACCGTTTGAGCCACGGTAAAGAACAGGGTAGTGAGGGCGTAGTTGCTCCATCACGTAGTTCGCGTTCAGAATCGCTACTTTTGTTGCGTCTGTTAGGCCAGCTTCGCCCATCATCGCGATGTAAGCCCAAGAGATAGGCAGGATAGACGCGCTACCCATATCTGCTGCGGATACAGCGAAGTTTTCGCCGTCTGCACCGTTTTCAATGTGACCCGGTAGGAAAGGTGCTAGGTGCGATTTCACACCGATAGGACCCATACCCGGACCGCCACCACCGTGTGGGATACAGAAGGTTTTGTGTAGGTTCAGGTGAGAAACGTCAGAGCCAATAAAGCCCGGCGTTGTTAGACCAACCTGTGCGTTCATGTTTGCGCCGTCTAGGTAAACCTGACCGCCCGCTGCATGAACCATTTCACACACTTCTTTCACTTGCTCTTCGTATACGCCGTGCGTAGAAGGGTAAGTGATCATGATGCTTGATAGGTTGTCTTTGTGCTTCTCGATTTTCGCTGCTAGGTCGTCGATGTCGATGTTGCCTTCTTCATCACACTTAACCACAACCACTTTCATTGACACCATAGACGCTGTCGCAGGGTTAGTACCGTGCGCAGAGCTTGGGATCAAACATACGTTGCGGTGACCTTCGCCACGGCTTTCGTGGTAGCGTTGAATTGCGATAAGACCTGCGTACTCACCCGATGCACCAGAGTTTGGTTGCAGTGAGAATGCGTCGTAGCCTGTGATTTCACATAGCTTCTCTTTCAGGTCTTTTGCTAGTGCTGCATAACCGGCTGCTTGTTCTGCTGGTGCGAACGGGTGGATCGAACCAAACTCAGGCCACGTTACTGGGATCATCTCTGCTGCTGCGTTCAGCTTCATCGTACAGCTGCCCAGAGGGATCATGCCGTGCGTTAGTGAGAAGTCTTTGTTCTCTAGCTGTTTTAGGTAACGCATCATCTGTGTTTCGCTGTGGTGCGTGTTAAACACAGGGTGCGTTAGATATTCTGTTGTGCGGCGCAGTGCTTCTGGAATCGCTGCAAACTCGTTGCCTGCAATTTCCGTTGATAGTGCTGCCACTTCTTCTTTCACACCGAATACAGCGAATAGGGTTTCTACGTCTGCCACGGTTGTGGTTTCGTCGAAGCTTACACCTAGCTGAGTACCCAACTTACGTAGGTTGATGTCTGCGGCTAGTGCTTTCGCGTATAGGTCTTCAGTTTGTGCACCAGTATTGATGGTAATGGTGTCGAAGAAGCTGTTGTGAGCAAGCTCGAAGCCGCCTTTCGTTAGGCCAGCAGCTAGGATGGCTGTCATGTGGTGCGTACGACGAGCAATCGTGCGTAGGCCTTCTGCGCCGTGGTAAACCGCGTAGAAAGACGCCATGTTCGCTAGTAGTGCTTGAGCGGTACAGATGTTTGATGTCGCTTTTTCGCGACGGATGTGCTGCTCACGCGTTTGCATTGCCATGCGCAGTGCTTGGTTGCCGTTGGTATCGATAGAAACACCGATAACACGACCTGGCATTGTACGCTTGTGCTTGTCACGTGTCGCCATGAAGGCAGCGTGTGGACCGCCGTAACCCATAGGAACGCCGAAACGTTGCGCCGAGCCGATTGCTACGTCTGCGCCCATTTCACCCGCAGGTTTCAGTAGGGCAGAAGCCAATAGGTCAGTCGCTACGGTTACTAGCGTTTTGTTTGCTTGTGCTTTTGCGATGATGTCCGTTAGGTCACGAACTTCACCCGTTGTACTTGGGTATTGAACTAGCGCGCCGAATACATCTTGCTCTGGTAGTGATTCTAGAGAACCAACTAGTACTTCAAAGCCGATGAATTTCGCACGAGTTTTTACCACTTCTAGCGTTTGTGGGTGAACGTCGTCAGCAACGAAGAATACGTTGCTCTTGCTCTTACCCGCACGCTTACAAAGTGTCATCGCTTCACCGGCCGCCGTTGCTTCATCAAGCAATGACGCGTTTGCGATTTCCATACCAGTAAGATCCATCACCATTTGTTGGTAGTTTAGAAGCGCTTCTAGACGACCTTGTGAGATCTCTGGTTGGTAAGGGGTGTAAGCGGTGTACCAGCCCGGGTTTTCCATCACGTTACGTAGAATTACGTTTGGCGTGAAGGTGTTGTAGTAACCCTGACCAATGAATGTACGTTTAACTTGGTTCTGATCGGCGAACTCACGCATTGCTGCCAGCATGTCTGCTTCGCTTTTCGCTTCTGCCAAGCTCATTGGCTGCTCTAGGCGAATTTGTGCTGGTACGGTTTCGTCGATAAGCGAATCTAGGCTAACTGCGTTGATCGCTTCCAACATTTTCTGTTGGTCAGATTTGTTTGGTCCGTTGTGGCGAGCAACGAACTCGTTTTGTGTGCTGAGGCTTTGAAGTAATTCAGTCATTGTCCTTTACCTACTCCTTGGTTCGGGTAACGGATGAACGCTACTGATAATCTAAATTATACGTCCGAACCTAGAAAAAAAGCTGCCCACTTGGTGTTAAGGGGACAGCTTTCGTCTCATCCTAATTACTCTTCTTCGATAGAGCTTAGGTATTCTTCCGCATCTTTTAAGTCTTCCAACTCAGATGGGTTTGAAAGCTTCACTTTCACAATCCAACCACCTTCGTATGGTTCTTCGTTGATTAGCTCTGGGCTGTCTTCTAGCTCTTCGTTGATTTCAACTACTTCGCCCGTGATTGGTGAGTAGATGTCTGAAGCCGCTTTTACAGATTCCACCAAAGAAAAGCTTTCGCCTGCTTCGACTTCATCTTCCACGTCTGGTAGGTCAACGAATACCACGTCACCCAGCATTTCTTGAGCGTGCTCTGAAATACCGATAGTTACTGTGCCGTCACCGTTGTCACGTACCCACTCGTGGCTATCTGTAAACTTCAGTGTTTTGTCCATTGCTTAATCTCCAAATAACTTGTCAGGATAGTTTCTGATTTAATAAATCTTTTATTGGTAAAGAGGGTAACGACTGCAAAGCTCTTTCACTTGCTTGCGTACGCGTTTTTCTACTTCTGCGTCACCTTCAGGGTTGTTCACCAAACCGTCCAGTACGTCACCAATCCAATTACCGATGAGTTTGAATTCTTCAGCGCCAAAGCCGCGGCTTGTACCCGCAGGCGTTCCTAAACGGATGCCCGATGTAATCATAGGCTTCTCTGTGTCGAATGGGATGCCATTTTTGTTACACGTGATACCTGCACGCTCTAGTGCTTCTTCTGCTTTGTTACCTTTCAAGCCTTTAGGGCGAAGGTCAACAAGCATTAAGTGCGTGTCTGTACCACCGGTTACGATGTCGCAACCGCGAGTTTGCAATACTTCCGCCAGAACTTTTGCGTTGTTGATCACTGAATCAATATAAGTTTTGAATTCAGGACCAAGCGCCTCACCGAACGCTACTGCCTTAGAAGCAATAACGTGCATCAGTGGGCCGCCTTGTAGACCTGGGAATACCGCTGAGTTGATTTTCTTAATGATGTCTTCGTGGTTGGTCAGAATCATACCGCCACGTGGGCCACGCAATGTTTTGTGCGTTGTAGTTGTAACCACGTGTGCGTGAGGAAGCGGGCTAGGGTGCGCGCCTGTTGCGATAAGACCGGCGATGTGTGCCATGTCGACCATAAGAATCGCGTTTACTTCATCTGCGATTTCACGGAATTTTGCAAAGTCGATAGTACGTGGAATAGCACTACCACCTGCGATGATCATTTTAGGTTGGTGCTCAAGAGCCAGTTGGCGAACGTCTTCGTAGTTGATTTCTAGTGTTTCGCGGTCAACGCCATATTGAACTGCATTAAACCACTTACCAGAAAGTGCAGGGCGCGCACCGTGTGTTAGGTGGCCACCTGCGTCTAGAGACATACCAAGAATGGTGTCACCAGGTTGAAGTAGTGCCAATTTTACTGCGCCGTTTGCTTGGGCGCCTGAGTGTGGTTGAACGTTTGCGTATTCACAATTGAAAAGTTTTTTCGCGCGTTCGATAGCAATGGCTTCCACTGTATCTACGTGCTCACAACCACCATAGTAACGGCGACCTGGGTAACCTTCAGCGTATTTGTTTGTTAGGCAGGTGCCTTGAGCTTGCATTACCGCTTTAGACACGATGTTCTCAGAAGCGATAAGTTCGATTTGTTCGTTTTGGCGAGCGAATTCTGCCTGAATTCCAGCAAAGACAGCGTCATCTGTCGCAGAGAGGTTGGTAGAGAAAAAGTTTTCCAAGCTGTGGTTAGGGTAACTCTTGTTCATGGTAGTTGACCTTCCAAATCTTAAAATGAACCCGCACTAGAAATAGTTGTTTGATTGCGATGGTGGCTCATTTGTTCTCAAAACAGCTGAACTGCATAGCAGAACAGAGTGAACTTTCGGCCCGAATAAGTGGGCAAAACTCCGTTGGATTGTGGTTTCTCTTGTTCAATCTCTTACGGAAATGTGCATCTCTACATCTAACAAGTTGGTAACATAGCGCCTGCGGCACGAACAATCAACCAAAAATTTCCTATAGGAAACGAGATTTCTGGTTTTGTTAACAAGAGCACGCTTTAATTAACTCGGTGGACTTTTATCCACTATAGGCTTCATGCACAATGCTAATAGGAAGGAATAAAGGATATTTACAGAGGGATTTATGGCAGAAAGTATTTACGATGAATACCCGTCAATGACGTTGGCGAAAGAGCAGCAAGACCAAAATATTGAACCACTTAAGCTCGGTCAGCGCATTAAAGATATCCGCTCTAAACTTGGTATTACGCTAGAAGAGGCGAGCCAACGAACTGGCCTTGCGCGTTCTACGCTAAGTAAGATCGAGAATGAACAGATTTCTCCAACGTTTCAAGCGATGCAAAAATTAGCGCATGGCTTACAAATTGATATGCCGCAACTGTTTGAACCGCCAAGAAAAAAGGTGGCAACAGGGCGCAGGGATGTAACCAAGAAAAAAGAGGGTAAACCACACCCAACCCAAACCTACGAACACGAGCTGTTGGCGACTCAACTTTCCAATAAGAAAATGATGCCTTTTAAGAGCCAAATCCGCGCTCGTAGTTTTGACGAATACAAAGACTGGGTTCGTCATGATGGGGAAGAGTTTTTACTCATCTTATCAGGTGAGGTGATGTTTTATTCTGAGTTCTATGAGCCTGTTGTATTAAGCGAAGGCGACAGTGTGTATTACGATGCGAACATGGGTCATATGTTGACCAGTGTGAGTGAGGAAGATGCACACATTTTGTGGGTGACTGCCAAATAGTGATAAATAGTTGTAAATTTCCTATAGTGAAAGCAAACGTTTGCTATCAGTTTTGAATGCGTTATGATGGCGCTCTGTTGATGATATCTCACTCAACAGAGCGCTTTTTTGTGCGTTCTGTTGTGATTAAAATGTTAAAAGTCACACTTTTGAAAGTCGAGTGATGTCTTGTTCGTGCAAAATTGAATCAAGCGTGTTTATTATTGGAAACACAACGAATGCCGACAGCATCATCGGGTCTATCTAAATGGAGACGAAAATGACTCAAGAACTTCTGAAAACACCACTGCATGCACTTCACGTAGAAGTAGGCGCAAAGATGGTCCCGTTCGCGGGTTACGACATGCCAGTTCAATACCCACTAGGCGTAAAGAAAGAACACTTACACACTCGTGATGCAGCAGGTCTGTTCGATGTTTCTCACATGGGTCAACTCCGTTTGATTGGTGATGGCGCTGCAGCGTTCTTAGAGACACTGGTTCCGGTTGATATTGTTGACCTAGGTGCGGGTAAGCAGCGTTATGCTTTCTTTACTAATGAGCAGGGCGGCATCATGGACGACTTGATGGTGGCTAACCTTGGCGATCATCTGTTTGTTGTCGTGAACGCAGCATGTAAAGAACAAGACATTGCACACCTTCAGGCGCATCTTCCTTCTGGCATCGAGCTAGAGATCATTGATGACCGCGCACTGCTTGCGATTCAAGGCCCTAAAGCGGCAGAAGTACTAGCGCGTTTCGCACCAGAAGTAGCAGAGATGCTGTTTATGGATGTTCGCAAAGTTGAACTACTGGGCGTTGAGTGCATTGTTTCTCGTAGTGGTTACACAGGTGAAGACGGTTACGAAATCTCTGTTCCTGCGGACAAAGCAGAAGAGCTTGCTCGTAAACTCACAGGTGAAGAAGAAGTAGAGTGGATTGGCCTTGGTGCTCGTGACTCACTTCGTCTTGAATGTGGTCTGTGTCTGTACGGTCATGACTTAGACACAACAACAACGCCTGTTGAAGCAAGCCTATTATGGGGCATCCAAAAAGTACGTCGCGCTGATGGCGAACGTGCAGGTGGCTTTCCTGGTGCTGACATCATTCTTAAGCAGATCGAAACGAAAGACGTTGCACGTAAGCGTATTGGCTTGGTTGGTCAAACCAAGGCGCCAGTTCGTGAAGGCGCTGAGCTGTACGATGCAGATGGCAACAAGATTGGCGTAGTAACCAGTGGTACAGCAGGCCCTAATGCAGGTAAGCCAGTATCAATGGGTTACGTACGTGCCGATCTAGCGGCTATCGGTACAGAGCTGTTTGCAGAAGTACGTGGCAAGATGCTACCAATGACGGTAGAAAAAATGCCGTTCGTACCACAACGCTACTACCGTGGTTAATTAAAGCTCGTCATTCCAGCGAGCCAAAGCGAGACTAGGAATCTACCTCCCACGCGCTGTATAGCTACAGTGACGCGGTTAGGAATCAGCAACTATGAAGTAGGTTCCATTTCGTTTCCTCGCTGAATCGATAAACACAAACAAAAATGCCGAGCACATTGCTCGGCATTTTTTATGTTCTTTTGAAAGCTCAACTTATGCGGTGAGCTCTTCGATAGGGCAACACATTTCAATCACAACTTCACTCAGTTTGCTTGGATGAATCATGTCTTCTTTCTTAACGCTGAACTGGTTTGCCATGATGGTGTTGAACAATTCCCAATGGTTAATCAGCATCTTATCGCGGTTGCCTGCATCTTCTGGCCACGTTTCTTGCATCATAGGCGCTAAGCTAATTGCACCATGTGCAAACACCAGCATCTGCCATTTTGATTCCCATTGATCAATACGATGCTCTGGGTATTCAACGTTGTAGTCAGCAAACAAGTCGGTAAAGATCGCCGCGAACTCATCTTTGGATCTTAAGAAGTATTGCAGCAATGCATCGTCGCCTTGGCGTATCGCATCGGCAATCATTTGGACTGGGTGCGGGTTAACGAGTGCAAACGCCAGCATTCTTACCATGAACAGGTAGATTTTTTGATTAGATGGGGTGTTTGCTGGCATTTCGCTTACCAGCTGTGCCATGTAGCCTTGCATGAATTCATCCATGGTATCACTGACGGCTTGCCAGATTTTCTCTTTGCTGCCGAAGTGGTGGCGAATCAAACTATGAGACACACCAGCTTTCTCACTGATGTTTCGAAGCGAGACACGTTCGTACCCTAACTCACAGAACATATCTGCCGCGACTCTTAGAATCAGACACTTAGTTTGCTCAGCGGCTTCAGCACTTCTACGGCCTTGCTTTCTTTCTGTCATAGTTCGAATTTTCCCGAATATTAATCAACGCGCCTATTTTTACCAGAAACCGGACAGTTTGCCTAATTATTTTATTATCCACGTGGAAAATATGTTGATCATTTTTTCGTTATACATATACTGCACATCTGTGTAGTAAATGTAAAGTCGATGGAGAAAGCCAGTGCGAAAACAATACTTAAAGCGCACATTTGTGGGAGCAGCGGTGGCATTGAGCCTCGCCACGATGCTGACAGGGTGTAACAAAGCCGTATCAGAACCGTCTGAGCCATTAATCAAACCTGTAAAATTACTTGCTGTTAATGATCTGACTGTTGCCGATTCCGATGCATTCCTTGCACGAATAGATGCAACGTACAGAGCCCAACTTTCATTTCAGGTAGGTGGCGAAATTGAGAAGTTGATCGTGAGAATGGGTGAAGAAGTGAAGCAGGGCGATGTACTTGCAACGCTAGACCCAAAAGACTTGCAGTTAGCTCTTGATGCATCACAAGCGCAGTACGCATTAGCGAAAACCCAATGGGAACGCTCGAAAAGCTTGTACAACCAGAAGCTGATCAGTACAGACAGTTACGACCAACAAGAAACGCAATACAAAGCGGCACTGGCAAATCTAGAGCAAGCGAAAACCGATTTGAGCTATACAGAGATTCATGCGCCGTTTGATGGTGTGGTGTCTTATACCTATGTGAAGCCATACCAAGTGGTTGCTGCTAAGCAAGAAATCCTAAACCTAATCGACAACACCACTTTGGATGTGTCGTTTACTTTGCCTGTGACTTACGCCGAAGCGGTGTCATTGAACTCACTTAAAGACGCAGAGATGTGGGTGACGATGGACAGCGAGCCAAACAACCGTATCCAAGGCAAATTCAAAGAAATCTCTACTCAACCCAATGCTGATACCAACAGCTACGAAGCGATCGTGACGATTACTCGTCCTTCTGATCGTAACTTGCTAACGGGCATGACAGGCCAAGTACACATTGCGAAGCAAAACGTATCGAACGCGATGATGCTGCCAAATGCGGCTTGGGTGTCGAAAGACGCCGCTCATGGTGAAGTTTGGGTAATGGACAGCGATACACAGCAAGTGAATAAAGTGACCTTGTCACTAAATGCGAACGGTGCTGTTGAGTCGGGTCTAGACAAGAATGATTACGTTGTTATTGCAGGTGTTGAACGCCTAGTGGAAGGCCAAGTAGTGAAAGCTTGGGTTCGTGAGGAAGGTATCTAATGAAACGTTCATTATTAACAGTATCGGTTATCGCATTGGCCGTACTGACCGGTTGTAACAGCACAGACGAAGTGACCGCAGAGCAACCTTTGTATGTGTCTACGGTTGCTGTTGATGTTCCAGTAAAAAGCCAATACCGCACATTTAAAGGCCAAGTCGTGCCTGCGGAACAAACGCCAATTGCATTCCGTCGTGCAGGCGAAGTTCAGCATGTGCTCGTTAAAGCGGGTGACACGGTTAAAGAAGGCCAGATGATCGCCAAGCTAGACGACAGCAAAGAAAAGCAAGCGGTAAACGATGCAGAAGCACAATACACGCTTGCGATTCGTCAGCTTAAACGTGGTGAAGAACTGCATCACCGCCAAATGATTTCTAAAGCGGAGTTGGATGAGCTAACGGCAAATAAAGAGCTGGCGGAAGCAAACTTCTACAACGCGACAAATCAACTGAACTACACACGTTTATTTGCCCCGTTTGCGGGCAAGGTTTCTGATGTATTCAAAGAGCGATTTGAGCGTGTTGCGATTGGTGAGCCGGTTCTTAACCTGTACCAAAGCGACAAGGTGTACGTTCGTATCGAGCTGTCAGACAACGTGCTTGCGATGGTAAACCCAAATACACAAAGCATGAGCTACCAACCTCAAGCAACGTTCTCGGGTGATGCGAAATCCTATGCGTTGGATTACTTGGAGCACACCAGTGAGCCAAATGCTCAAACGCAAACCTACCAAATGTATTTAACCATGCCACAACCTGAGGAAGAGATTCTGCCGGGTACGAGTGTAAGCGTTGCAGTAGACATGGTGGCAGCGGGTATTACTTCCATTGATGGTTACAACATTCCAATGACTGCATTACAAGCGGGCAATCAAGATGGTGAGTTTTTCGTTTGGAAATTGAATGGTGACGCGGTCACTAAAGTGGAAGTAACCATCGACCAAGTTAATGGCGAAGGTGCGATTGTGTCATCAGGTGTTGCTCAAGGCGATGTATTAGTGAATTCCAGCTTACGCAAACTGCGAGAAGGTAAGCATGTGGATGTGGTGGAGAAACAACAATAATGAGCATTGCTGAATACTCAATTAAGAACAAAGTCATCAGCTGGCTGTTCATCGTTATTCTAGCGATCGGCGGTGTGACGTCGTTCCTAGAACTGGGTCGATTGGAAGACCCGGCATTTACCATCAAAGATGCGATGGTGATTGCGACTTATCCTGGTGCGACTTCTAAAGAAGTAGAAGAAGAGCTGACGTATCCGCTTGAGAAAGAGATTCGTAAGCTGCCTTATATCGATAAGATCACGTCGACGTCCTCAAGTGGTATGTCACAGATTATGGTGAGTATGAAGATGGACTACGGTCCGGATGAATTGCCGCAAATCTGGGATGAAATGCGCCGTAAAATCAACGATCTGCAACCAACTTTGCCGCAAGGCGTTCAATCTCTGCAAATCATTGATGACTTTGGTGACGTGTACGGCGTAATGCTGATGTTAACGGGTGACGACTACGATTACGTAGAACTTAAACGTTACGCAGACCAGCTCACGCGTGAACTCGAACTGATCGATGGCGTGGGTAAAGTTGACATCGCTGGTGACCAACAAGAGATGTTGTTTGTTGAGATTTCATTGGATCGCTTAGCGGCTTTGAACCTCGACATGAACGTGATTTCTGGCTTACTGAACCAACAGAACAATGTGGTTTCTGCGGGCGAGGTGATGGTAAACGGCGAGAGCCTTATTATTCGCCCAAGCGGTACATTAAACACCGTAGAAGCACTAGAAAACCTGATCATTCACGGTCGTGACACCGGTAATCTGATTCGCTTGAAAGACGTTGCAACCATCAGCCGTGGCATTCAAGAAAAGCCGGGCAATGTGCTGCTGTATAACGGTAAGAAAGCAATCAACATTGGTATTTCGTTTGCGTCTGGCGTAAACGTAGTAGAAGTCGGTCAACGTATTGAAGCTGAACTGGCGAATCTTGAGACCATCAAGCCGGCTGGTTTGGATATGAACTACTTCTACAACCAATCGCAAGAAGTAGACGATTCAGTAAAAGCGTTTGTTATTAGTTTGGCAGAAGCGGTTGCTATCGTAATCATCGTACTGCTGTTCACTATGGGTTTACGCAGTGGCGTGATCATCGGTTTGGTGCTGTTGTTGACGGTATTCGGTACCTTCATTTTGATGAACTACAACAATATCGAACTGCACCGCATCTCGCTTGGTGCGTTGATCATTGCGCTCGGTATGCTGGTGGATAACGCCATCGTGGTGGTCGAGGGGATATTGGTTGGCCTTAAGAAGGGGCGAACCAAAGTTCAAGCTGCAACAGATATCGTGAAACAAACTCAGTGGCCGCTGCTTGGTGCGACAGTCATTGCTATTACCGCGTTTGCGCCTATCGGTCTGTCTCAAGATGCGACTGGTGAGTTCATGGGCTCTCTGTTCTGGGTATTGTGTTTCTCACTATTTCTAAGCTGGGTAACTGCGATTACTTTGACGCCATTCCTTGCAGACCTTCTGCTAAAAGAAGAAGACAAAAATACACAAGCAGAAGACGAAGATCCGTACAAAGGTTGGTTGTTGGTCGTGTTTGGTGCGTCTCTTAAATTTGCGTTGTGTTTCCGTTGGTTAACGGTAGCAGGCATGGTCGCATTGCTCGTCGGAGCTGTGGTTGCGTTTGGTAGTGTGAAGCAACAGTTCTTCCCGCCATCAAACACGCCGATGTTCTACGTTGATATGTGGATGCCAGAAGGCACAGACATTCGCGAGACCATCAAGAAAGCGGAAGAAGTAGAAAGCTACATTCGTACACAAGATGATGTCGATTTTGTTTCAGCTTCGATTGGTCAAGGCTTGCAGCGTTTCGCTCTGACTTACCAACCAGAGAAAAGTTACGAAGCTTACGCGCAGTTCCAAGTTCGTACGACAGATCGTGAGAACATGTTTGAACTGCTGCATAAGTTGGATGACAACCTAGCGAAGACGTTCGATAAACCAACGTTCCAGTTCAAGTTGATGGAATTCGGCCCGTCGCCAGCGTCTAAGATTGAAGCGCGTATTACTGGCCCAGATCCACAAGTGCTTCGTGATCTCGCGGTGCAAGTAGAAGACATTCTTCATACTGACCCGGGTGCTCGTAACATTCGTCACGACTGGCGTGAGCGCACTAAAGAGCTCGTACCGGTATTCAACGAATCTAAAGCACGTCGCTTGGGCATCTCGAAAGAAGATCTTTCAAGCACGTTACAAATGGCGTTTGGGGGTAGCACGCTTGGTTTCCTTCGTGATGGTACAGATACACTACCTATCATGACGCGTTTACCAGAAGAAGAGCGTGTAGATTTCGAATCACTGCAAAACGTGAATATTTGGAGTCCATCGTTACAATCTTATATCCCAGTTGATCAAGTGATCGATGGTGTGAAGCTGGCTTGGGATGAGCCGTTAATTCAGCGTCGTGACCGTAAGCGTACTCTAACGGTATTGGCTGACCATGATGTGCTTAGTGACGATACACCCGCAAGTTTATTCTCTCGCATTGAGCCTAAAGTGATGGCTTTGCACCTTCCTGAAGGCTATGAAATCACTTGGGGCGGCGAATACGAATCATCGAAAGATGCACAAGAAGGTCTGTTTGGCTCATTGCCAATGGGTTATTTGTTGATGTTCATCATTACGATGCTTCTGTTTAACTCACTGAAGAAGCCATTGGTTATTTGGTTCACTGTACCGCTGTCTATCATTGGTGTGGCATTTGGTCTTCTGACGACAAACATGCCATTTAGCTTTACCGCGTTCCTTGGTCTATTGAGCTTGAGCGGTATGATTCTGAAAAACGGTATCGTACTTCTTGACCAGATTAACCTAGAGCTAGCATCAGGTAAGGATCCTTACTTAGCGATTGTCGACAGTGCGATCAGCCGTGTTCGTCCAGTGAGTATGGCGGCATTGACGACGATTCTGGGAATGATTCCTCTGGTATCAGATGCGTTCTTCGGCTCAATGGCGATTACGATTATGGCAGGCCTTGGTTTTGCTACAGTTTTGACTCTGATTGTTGTACCAGTCATGTTTGCAATTCTGTTTAAGATCAAACCAACCACTGCATAAGGGACTTCCTGGCTTTATTTATTGTCAGATTCCTGCCTAGCCCTGGGGACTTTCCCCAGGGCTTTTTTGATCGGGGAGAGTCAAGATACGAGAGGGAAAAGAGAATAGAAGTGAGAAGCAAAAGAGAGAAGAAGAGAGGCTGGAGAAAAAGATAAGGGCGAAAAGGAAGGCTGGTGGTTTGGTGTACACCTTACTGATTTTTATGATTTTCTTACAAGCGATTGATAAATCTTGCGTATACTAAGGAAACATCATCAATAAAAGAGCGAACGCAAATGAACAATCGCGGATTACATGGACTCTTCCTTTTAGGTTCACTAACGCTAATTGGCTGTTCTTCCACAGACGGCATTTCTACTGATAATACAGATTCTCAAGTCCCTGTTGAGCTAAAAAGTGCAGATGCAGCGACCATCGCAACGTGGATTGACCAAAGCATTCTGAACCCAGAAGGGCTTTCTTTAGAAACGGACAAAATTCGTTATGTTACGGGATCTGCTGATTTGAACAGTGATGGTACAGCAGAACATTTGGTGTTGTTCCAAGACCGTTTCTTCTGCGGAAGTGGTGGCTGCACGGCATATATGTTCGATAATAACGGTAAAGTGCTGAACCGCATGTCGGTAACAAGAACACCGATTGCACTAATAGACAGCTACAGCAACGGTTGGCAAGACTTTGTTGTGTGGAGTAATGGTGCTTATCGTCAGATGAGTTACAACGGTGAATCTTATCCAAGTAACCCTTCAGTAGAACCTAAAATCGACCACAACACTCAAGTTCAGACTGCGACAGCGTATGTGATGGCGACAGAGTTATACCAGCAAGATGGTTACGATATTATGCCCGTCGATGACAAAGAGATTTGGACGCCGGCCAACGTGTATCACTTCACCTTTAAACACCATGGTGATCCGCAAAATGTTTACAACGCGATGGTGAACTTGAACAGCGGTGACGTGGATATCGAATCTGAACCGATGCAATAAATCGGCACGTTATACAAGAAAGGGCGAACGCTTATCGTAAGCGTTCGCCCTTTGTACTTTCTATGTGTCCGCGTTTGTTTTTTTATTAAAACTTATAAGTTGCACCCGCATAGAAAGAGCCGACCTGAATGTTGGTGTCCCAGTTCGAGCCTTTCGAGCCGACATTGAAGTGGTCCATCTCATACGCTGCTCGGAAAGTGATGTTGTTAAACTGATGCGGCGTGTATTCAAGACCGGCCCCTACGCGAAGTAGCAGCTCGTTTTCGTCTTCACCGAGAAATTCAGGAACATCCACCGAAATGTAGCCCAAACCTAGCGTCGCGAATGGTCGTAACCCATTGTCGAATGTGTAGCCAATGTTTGCAGCAACAGACGCACTATTTACGTTGAGATCAAAAGGCGTGTTCTTTACTTTGATATCACCGTAGTCAGTGTATTGAGCTTCTATACCGACGATACGATTGAATTGATAACCGCCAATAATTTTAAAAGTTGTGCCATCAGCATCCAAATGTGTAAACGGACTATCATCACTGTATGTGGTGTTACCCATACCCCCGCCCAGATAAAACCCTGATACATCCTGTGAGCTATTTGCATGAGCCTGAATGCTAACAAGTACGGCGATAAGGGTGGCTGCTTTTTTCATTGTTATTTACCTCTGTATTACTGTCTGTATTGTTGTGTTTAAAACAGTGTTCATTATCTAAATGAGGCGCTGAAAAACTAAACAAAAAGTAAACAAAAACCAAATAATTCCTATTGATTTAGTGACTTAGGCAATTGTGTGTTTTTTGTGTGCTCGGAAGGTATGCAGAGTTAAAAATTGATGTTTGAATCCTTCATTACTAAAAACTGAGTGCTGCATTGTGGTGTGATGAAGATGACTTGGTTTTTAGAATGGTTCGGCAAACCTGACCTATAATTCAAGGAGTTGAGAAAGCAGTGAGCCTGTATGCATAGAATCTATTTCGCCAATTTGGTCCTCGATCCGACGACAAGGACATTGTCCAATTCACACGGTAATGATGTTCCTCTAAGGCCACTTCCATACCAAGTGCTGAACTTGATGCTTGAAAAGCAGGGCGTACATGTAACTCGCGAAGAGTTGTTCGAAATCTGTTGGGATGGTTCAGTCGTTACCGATCAAGCATTGACCAATGTGATTTCCGGTTTAAGAAAGAAACTGGCTCAGTTGAACGCACAAGGCGTACAGATTAAAACGGTGAGTAAAATTGGTTATTTACTGGAAGTTGATGCGGATGTGAAACCCATAAAACAGAAAGTTGAGATACCAGAACTCCAAACGCTCGAAATTGATGATGTTGAACCTCAAGTCAAAACAGCGCCCGAGCAAGAGGCTGAATCGCGAGATAAGGCATTTAGCTTAACTCCGATACTGATGACGGCTTTCCTGCTTATCGCTATTGTTTCTGTGCTTTATTTTCGTCCGTTTGCGCCGCATCCTGATTTTCTTGATGATTCGGATTACCAGCACTTTTCAGTGTCAGAAACGGACTTCTACTTTTACGATCAAAATCATGACGAATTAGATCTTTCGGCTTTGGCAAAGAGCCTCAATGATGAGGTATTTCCAGTATGTCCGGCCATCGTGTATTTGCGTGTGTCTGAATCGGCTTATCAAGAAGGGGCGCATATTCTGCGTGCGTTCGCTTTCGCCAAAAACAGCAATAAGAACGTCAACTACATTAAGTTTTCTCTCGATATCGACACCTTGAAAGAAACGGTCTTAGAGAGCATGAGTAGGGCGGATGCAATATGCAGATAAACAAACTCCTCGTACTCAATATTGCATTGGCAATTGGCCTAGTAGGTGTGGTTGTTCACCAAAAGTATTTCCAATCCGATGAAATTACTGGCTCGCGCTGGGCGTGTGCAACGTTTGAAGAAGACTTTATTACCAGAGGTTACCGACGTTATGAAAACATCAGTGACCGTTCTGTCGTGGTGTTTAGCTCGGATAGGGACATGTACATTTTCCAGAAAGGAACGTTGCTGACGAAAAAGGGCGAAAGAAAAGAATATGAACTGGTTTACAACGGTAAGTATCAAGTGGAGGGACATGCGCTGACGGTGGATTATCAGAAAGTCAGTTGGAATGAACAGCCAACGGAGAGTGAGGTTTTCGTCAGAGACATGAACTCTTACGTGGGCACAAAAACAGACTTCATCTACAAAGTGGAAGACGAACAACTGTTCTTTTTCAATCAGAGCGAAACAGAAGAGAGTAACTTTATCTGCTATCGGATTTAGCGCCCGTTAGACTCCGCTTCTTGCTCAATAAAAAACACCTCCCAATGCCGAAGCGAGAAGGAGGTGTCGAATGCCAAATCGAGGGAGGCATTGTAATTAGATACGCATACGCGTTTCAGCCATGATTAAGCGGCTGCTTGTTGTTTCGTTTCTGCTTTGTTCTTTAGGAACGCGTAAGTAAAACCTGTTACCGCTGTACCTGCTGCGATTGCTACCAAGTACATTAGCACTGGTGAGATTGCGTTAGGGATAAGCAGTACGAACAAACCACCGTGTGGTGCCATCAGTTTTGCACCGAACAGCATCGATAGAGCACCAGTTAGTGCGCCACCCGCCATACATGATGGGATAACACGCATTGGATCTTTCGCTGCGAATGGGATTGCACCTTCAGAGATAAAGCACAGACCAAGCACGAATGAGGCTTTACCTGCTTCACGCTCGCTTTGCTCGAACTTGTTCTTAGCAATGAACGTCGCAAGACCCATACCTAGTGCAGGAACCATACCCGCGGCCATGATTGCAGCCATTGGTGCGTAAGTTTGCGAAGCCAATAGACCTACACCGAATGCGTAAGCAGCTTTGTTTACTGGACCACCTAAGTCGAAACACATCATCGCGCCAAGGATAATACCCAGTAGAACTGCACTGTCTGAACCCATGTTGTTTAGGAAATCAGTTAGGCCGTTCATGATGCCAGATACTGGACCACCCACGATGTAAATCATCACAAGACCCGTGAACAATGTCGCCACGAACGGGATGATAAGGATAGGTTTAAGTGCTTCCATTGATTGTGGAAGTTTTACTTTGTCGGCAAGGAACTTAGCAGCGTAACCTGCGATGAAACCTGCTGCGATACCACCAAGGAAACCTGCACCTGTTGAACTAGCAAGCATACCGCCAACTAGACCTGGAGCCAGACCCGGACGGTCAGCAATAGAGAAAGCGATGTAACCAGCAAGAACTGGGATCATCAATGCGAATGCAGAGCCACCACCGATGTTCATTAGCGCTGCTGCTAGCGTGCCTTCTTCTTTAAACGCTTCGATACCAAATACGAAGGATAGGGCGATAATCAAACCACCGGCAACCACAACTGGAAGCATGTGAGATACACCGGTCATTAGGTGTTTGTACGCGCCTTTCTTCTCTTCTGTCGCTGATGATGCGCTAGAAGAACCAGAGTGTTGGTATACGCTTGCTTGTTCAAACGCTTTGTCCATTTCTTCCGCTGTTTTCTTCAGCGCTGGACCGGTTTTAGTGCGGTACATCTTCTTGCCGTTGAAGCGGTCAAGAGGTACTTCGATGTCTGCTGCGATGATGACCAAATCTGCGTCTGCGATTTCTTGGTCAGTCAGTTGGTTTTTCGCACCTACTGAGCCACGCGTTTCCACTTTAATTTGGTGACCGCGACGTTTGCCTTCTTCCTCTAGTGCTTCTGCTGCCATGAAGGTGTGTGCAACGCCGGTTGGACATGCAGTGATAGCAACAATCTTCTTAGTTGCAGATGCGCTTTCTGCTGGTGCCGCAACTGTGGTTGCTTGCTCTAGCGTTGCTGCACTTTCAACCGCAGTTTGTAAGAAAGCGGATGCGTCTTTCGCTACGGTGCTGATATCTGCTTGGTAGACTTTTTTACCTACGAAACGAGAAGTATCAACTGGAGTGTTAGCCGCAATTACGATCGCTTCTGCTTGTTCAATGTCAGTGTCTGTCAGCAGTGTTGGTTCAACCACGCTTGATTGGCATTCAATCTTTGCGTTCCAACCCAGCTTCGACGCTGCTTGTTCTAGTAGACCTGCCGCAATGATGCTGTTCGCAACACCACTTGGACAAGCTGTAATAATGGCAATATTCATACTGATAACCTTCTGTTCCTTAGTTTTTGTCTAAGTTCGTATTAGGGTAAAGCTCGGTTACTTGTGTTTGGAGCTTGATGTTCTCCAGTTCTTCCTGACTGGTTAGGCCAACGCCAACTTGGCTCACTGCTAGGGCAGAAAGCGCAGTAGCGAAGCGCAGTAAATCGTTTTTCGGCATCACTTGCATGTGACCCCAGCACAGGCCAGCAACAAGCGTATCGCCAGCGCCAACAGTGCTTACTACATTCATTCGTGGTGGTTGAGCACGTAGCCATTCACCTTGGTTAAGCCACATCACGCCGTCTGCTCCCATAGAAACAACGATGTTCTCAATACCTTTATCGCTTAGCGTTTGCGCTGCTTCTTGGCATTGTTCTGGCGTTGAAAGGTGCTCGCCGACAAAGTCACTTAGCTCTTCGTCGTTTGGTTTGATCAACCAAGGATGAGCGTCGATGCCTGCACGTAGTGCCGCTTTGCTGCTATCGAACAAGACTTTTTTGCCTTGCTGATGCAGTTTTTCAATCCATGCCGCGCATTGCTCTGCAGTAACACCACCCGGTAGGCTGCCTGCCAATACAAAGTAATCGTGCGTTTCTGCAAGGCGGAATAGGGTTTCTTCAAAGCGCGCGATTTCTTCTGCCGTAACTTGAACGCCAGGGAAGTTGATGTCGCTCACTTGGCCATCTGCTTCAACCAATTTCACGTTGATGCGAGTTGCGCCTTCGACTTCGACGAACTCGTTTTTAACCTTGATATCGCTAAATAGCTGGTGGAACAGCTCAGGGTTGTCTTTGCCAAGAAAGCCCGTCACTGTTACGTCTGCACCTAGGTCACTAAGCACTTTCGCTACGTTTACGCCTTTGCCGGCCGCGTGTAGGTTGCTCTTTTCAACTAGACTGACAGAACCCACTTTAATTGAGTCCAGCGAACCTGTTAGGTCAAGGGCAGGGTTAAGCGTGATGGTAACGACTTTGTTTGTTTTCAATGCTGTCATTCTCTCGCCCCTTAACCTTCGCCAAGACCAGATGCGATTGCTTTGCCGATTGACTCAAGTGCTTGTGCAGCATCTGGACCTTCAGCAGAGAATTGAAGCTGGTGGCCGTGTTTCACGCCTAGTGCGATAACTTTCATTAGGCTCTTCGCGTTCACTGCTTTGCCGTCGCCATCTAGGTTTGCCACACGAATGGTAGATTCGAACTTCTTCGCTTCAGCAACTAGCATTGCGCCAGGACGAGCGTGTAGGCCGTGGGCGTTTTTGATCTTAAAGATTGCCGTGTTGCCATCTTCAGCCGCTTCTGTTGCCATTTCTTCGCCTTTGAACAGTGCAAGGATCTGTTCAGCAGAAGCATCAAGTAATTTGCTGTGTTCGTTGTTAAACACAAGCTTTGAAATCGTGCTTAGGATAGATTGGTGAGCATTGTTGCAAGCTGCAAATGCAACTAGAGCACGCACTTTCTCGCCTTCGAATTCACAATCATTTGCTGTTGATACAAAAGAAACACCAGTGCGAGTTACTTGTTTATCACTACCAACAAGCCATAGACCTTGGCCTAGGTGCGTTGGCGTTTTCGTTACTAGATCTGCAACGAATTCTGTACCTGCACAACCTGTGTTTTTAAGTAGGCCGCCAGCAACCGCGCTCATTTGAATCATGTCGCTTGCTGGGAATAGCAATTGAATGAGAGAAGCATCGAAATCCGCTTCTAGCTGAATGTCGCCATGAAGTAGGGCAATAATGTCGTCTTCGTTTTTCGCATCACGCAGACGCTCTTCAACGCCATCCGAACCCAGTACTTTTGTTAGCTGCTTAAGAATGCCCAAGTGCTCGTCTGATTTCGCTGCAATACCGATCGCAACGTAAACTGTGTTGCCGTCGCCCCATTCAACGCCTTCTGGGAAGTGGTGAACAGCAACACCCGTGGTTTTCACCATTGAGCGCGTGTCAGTCGTGCCGTGTGGAATCGCGATACCGTTACCTAGAAACGTAGAGTTCTGGTTTTCACGGTTTAGCATGCCTTCTACATAGCCTTGTTCAACCAGACCTTTGTCTGTCAGGCTTTTCGCGATGCTTTTGATCGCTTCAAACTTATCTGTAGCGGATTGAGATAGGGTAATGTCGTTCTTACTTAGCTTAAGCATGGTGCTTCTCCAGCCTTAAGGTATCTATTTCTAATTCATCTTGGCTACGCAGAGATTGGTTTGCGTAACATCGTTTATCTGTTTTGCTTAACAAAAGAAACTGAATCGATTCAGCTTTTGGTCAAATTTTTTAAAACACTCAGCGAAACTGTTTCTAAAATCGAAACTTAACCACTCATGGCTTTATGCTTTTAAAGCCTAGCAAAGGGAGCCTGTATTGCGTGATTTTGGTGACTCTCGTCAATTTTTGAGTTTTGCTGAATCCTTTCAGCTTTTATACTGAATCGGTTCAGCATATAATTCAACTTATCGAAGGATCGTTGATGTATTAATATGATCCCGCGCACAGAACAGGGCTTAGAATATGACACTGGATGAAATAGCAAAATTAGCTGGGGTTTCGAAGACCACGGCAAGCTATGTGATTAACGGAAAAGCGCAGAAATACCGCATCAGCGAAAAGACTCAAAAGAAAGTCATGGCGGTGGTTGAGCAGTACAATTACAAACCGGATCACGCCGCATCTTCTTTAAGAGCGGGCAACTCCCGTTCGTTCGGTTTGATCATTCCAGATTTAGAGAACACCAGTTACGCGCGTTTAGCAAAACTGATTGAACAGAACTCGCGTAAAGCGGGCTACCAAATTTTGATCGGCTGTTCTGATGATGATCCGCAAACGGAGCAAAAGGTTGCGGAGGCGCTCGTGAGTCGTCGTATTGATGCGCTATTCGTGGCGAGCAGTATGCCAGCAGCTAGCGAATATTATCTTAAGCTGCAAAACTCGGGTACGCCCGTTATCGCACTTGACCGTCCTATGGATGATGAACACTTTTGTTGTGTGATCAGTGAAGATTTTGATGCGGCGTTTGAGCTTACAGAATCAGTATTGTCGCCTGAGATTGAGTCCATCGGCCTGATTGGCGCATTAGAAGAACTGCAAGTCTCTAAAGAGCGTGAACTGGGTTTCCGTTCTGCATGCCAGCAAAAAGGTAACGAGGCATTAGTAGGTTATGGTCAGCACTTCTCTCGTGAAGAAGGCAAGAAGGTGTTAGAAGGGTGGATCGAAAAGGGCAAGCTGCCAGATGCTATGGTGACCATGTCTTACACCTTATTAGAAGGCGTGTTGGATGTGATGTTGGAAAAGCCAGAGTTGATGGGCAAAGTACGTTTGGCCACCTTTGGTGATAACCGCTTGCTCGATTTTCTTCCAATCAAAATCAACTCGCTCCCACAGCAGTTTGAGCTGATCGCCGACAGCGCAATGGAGTTGGCGCTTAATGCTTCAGCTAAGCGCTATAAAGCAGGAGTGGAGTTGATTCCGCGTAAGATTGTAAAGCGCCACACCGAAACTAAAGCTTAATTTCTACCGTCAGCGCCACAAATGCGTGGTCGCTGGCGTTTTTATCCCTCTCAAAAGACGGATTGATTAGGTGCGCATCCAGCACTTGGTAATTCGTGACTTCTGCTATTGATACATCTTCATGAGAATCGAACTCTTGCGACAACAGTATGTAATCCAAAACATTACCTTTTGCGAAGTGATAATGGGTTGCAGGCCTTGAGTCCAGCAGTGGTGTTACTTGTAAATCCCAACCATCATTAAGTCGCAAATCAGTGACGCTGTCACCATGCTTTTCAACCAACGCCTTGTTCACACTGGCATCAGTGATGGGTTGGTTCATGTCACCCATTAATACCGTTGGCATCGGGCTACTCGCATAGTGCTTTTGCATGGCATCACGCAACATTGCCGCTTCCCAGCCACGTTGTTGAGTTGAGAGCCATCGGGCAATCGGTCTGCTTGCCTGTTCGGGGGCATCTGTGTCCGCAGGGCGTTGAGATTTTAAATGCGTCACATAAACCGTAATATGGCCGATAACGGGATGCACAATGCTCGCTCTAACCGGTTTTCGACTGAAAGGGGGCGCGGTGAGGTCGCCAAAGGCAGCGAGTGTTTCTTTGTCGAATGTAACTGCTTCATAATGTTCAATCGGAAAACGCGAAGCGACGGCGACAACAGGACGCGAGTAGATATAATCGCCTTCGACATGTGGCGTATCGACACAGGCAAAGTGTTCGTAACCGATCTCAGCAAAGAAGTTTTTGGTTTCTTCAATGCTGAACACTTCTTGCAAGCCGATGATGTCAGGATTGAGCTGTTCGATTTGTGATTTTGTCCAAGCGAGTTTGTCTTGCCATTGTTCTGTCGAGTAGATGTTCTCGAAATCATAATAGGCATTGGGTGGGGCGATAAAGTTAAATAGATTCGCCGTGGCGAAGGTGATTTGGCTCGTTTTAGACAAAATGACGCTCGTTCAAGGAGTTATTGGGTGAGTATATACCCAAATAGAAGAGATGAGTGAAGATCACGTTTCTATTTGTACGCATTCCGTTTAAACTCCGTGCATCAAGATTAATGAGTACCGAACATGACCCAAGATTACGAAAACGAAGAGTATTTAGAAGGCGAAGAAATTGAAATCGAAGCGATTGGCATCGACGTCGACGCGCACCCAATTGAACTGTATAAGCTTTTTAAAATCGCAAACTTGGTGAGTGGCGGTGGTGAAGCAAAACACATCATCGAAGAAGGTTACGTTGCGGTAAATGGTGAACTAGAAACGCGCAAGCGTCGCAAAATGTACGATGGTGATTTTTTCGAGTTCAACCAAGAATATTATGTTGTTGTCTGTGACGCGCCAGTAACTGAACCTGAATCTGCTGAAGAAAAAGCAGAGAAAAAGGCGAAGAAAGAAGCACAAGCGGCTCGCAAAGAAAAGTCTCGTTTGAAAAAGAACGACAAAGCGAACGTTAAAGGGCCGAAATCAACAGGCCGTAAAGCCGCGCACAAAGAGCGTAAAGCACAGAAAGAAGCCTTATCTCAATCGGCTAAGAAAGGCAAAAAAGAAGATAAGCCTAAAGCGACTCGCGATCCGAACAGCGGCCGTAACTCAATCGACTTCTTTTAATTGATGTTGGTTTGATTCGATAGATTCGAATAACTAAAAAGCGCCGACTTAGTGTGACTAAGTCGGCGCTTTTTATTTGTAGAGTGGGCGAGGATGCTCGTATGAGCTCAATGCAGAAGCTTATTACTATTAACCTGATTCGTCCAATGGTGGATTGCGTTAGGCTTGCCGAGGTAAAAACCTTGGTAATAATCTAAGTCTAATCGTTGCATGGCGGAAAGCTGAATGTTTTCCTCTACACCTTCTATTACGACTTTCGCATTCATCTCTTCAGCCAGTTCTACTGCGTTTGCAATCGCCAGCGTATCACCTGAACAATAATCGAGAAGGTAAGAACGGTCTATCTTGATGATGTCGGGGCAAAGATGTTTAACGCGAGACATGTTTGAATGGTGAGAGCCAAAGTCGTCAATAGCGAACAAGAAGCCATTCGCCCTCATCAATTGGACGGCTTCTATCAAAAGCTCAGTGTCACCACAAGATTCTTCAACTACTTCAAATACGACGTCAGAGGGGTGCATTCCAAGCTCTTCTAAGCGTTTGTACAGAAGGCCGTTATCTTTGAAACCCATATCTTTAGTTAGGGTAAGCAGCGTTTGAGGCATGACATTAAGAAATAACTTAATTGTTGAACCTGCGAAGTGCTTGGCAAAGTTACGAATATGAATAGCACGAGATAAAAACTCGATACATAGACGAAAGTAGGTATCAATACTTGCATCAGCAAAGAACAGGTCTGGCCGAATGTTAGCGCCGTCTACACCACGAATGCGGAGTAGGGCTTCCATACCTATTATGTTTCTATGCTTATCGAAGATAGGTTGATAAACACTGTAAAACGTATATTGGTTGAGCACGACATAGTATTCACCAAGACTGTCCTGTCTTATGTACTGCTCGTAGTCGGACTGCTGCTTTAACTCCATGAAAAACGCCAAAAAACTAGCATGGCAATGACTGTAACAGGATGGAGTTCCGATTTGAAGGCTTACAAAGTCTTAAATATGAGGGCTTTTAAGTTAATTTGAAATAGATTCCGATTTTTTCTCTATGTATCTAAAAATCATTGATAGACCGAAACAAATCAGAAAGTAAACGAAGCCGACGATTAACCAAATTTCGAAAATGTAGCCTGATGAATTGGCCATCTCTGTGCCGACAAAGGTCATTTCTTGAATCGAGATCAGCGAAACGATAGAAGTGTCTTTAACCAGTGAAATGGTTTGTCCTGCCAGTGCCGGTGTAATTGCTTTGAGTACTTGTGGGGCAATTACAAAACGGTATTTGACCCAGCGAGATAAGCCGAGTGAATCTGCAGCTTCCCACTGGCCTTTATCCACGCTTTGCAAACCAGCGCGAACCACTTCAGCAATATAAGCCGAAGACAGTAAGCCGACACAAAGCACACCAGAGGCCACGTTTTCCCATAGGTTTGGTGGACCAAATAAGAAGTTCTGTAGTGCATTTGTATCTCCGCGATAGTTGCGCAGAAGATCTTCTAACCCAAGTAATGGGATTAACTGGTTCGAGATGAAAAAATAGAAGATGAATACGAATACCAAAGGTGGAATGTTTCGTACCAATTGAATAAAAGCGTTGGCAGGTGTGCGTAGCCAAGCTGAGGCTGAGAATCGAGCTAAACCAAGTAGAGTGCCCAATACGAGAGCAAAGGTTATGCCCCAAAGGCTTAAGCGCAGCGTTGAGATTAGGCCTTGGAAGAAATACGGCAAGCCGCCGTCAGCTCTTGGGGTGAATAAGAGGTCAATGGCTTCTTTCCAATGCCAGATGTAGTTTACGCCAACGGTAGAACGATGATAGAGCCAAACCCCAGCCAACGCGCAGATGGCAAGCAGTACCCAATCGAGTAGGTTAAAACGACTTAAGAAAAAGCCTGATTTTGCTTTGGTTGGTGCAACGCGAGTGGTGGTTTGTCCGCTCAAAGTTTGACTCCGATAGTAGAGAAGAAAACCGACCCGAAGTACGAGTCGGTGTTGTTAATTCGTGCGATGATTAAGGTTATTGACCTTGTGCCACCTGGTCTTGCCAATCTAGCGTTGAGAACCAGTATTCGTAGCGCTCATCTAACCAACCATCTTGTGTGCGAGCTTCAATCCACTCGTTGAAGAAGGCTTTCTTATCTTCTTCGCCTAGGCGGACTGCAAATGCCTCATTACCTTTGGATAGACGCTCAGTAAATGGAATGAACAGTTTGTCAGCATGCTTGATCGCTTCATGTTCCGGTTTCGGGCTCGATGCAATAACCGCGTGTGCGTTGCCGTTCAATACCTCTTGGAATGCTTGTGCATCGTCATCAAACTGAAGGATCTTCGCTTTAGGGAAGGTTTCACGTGCCACTTGCACTGTGAATGCTCCTCGGCGAGCGGCAATTTTTATGCGGCGAGAGTCAAAGTCTGAAAACTCACTAAAGCCAGCCGCTAGCTCTTTGTTTGCTGCTACTTGAACACCTGAGTGCGAGTAAGGTTCAGTAAACAATACGCTCTTTGAACGTTCTGGCGTAATCGACATGCCACCAATGATTACATCAAACTTCTTAGCAAGAAGAGCTGGGATGATGCCGTCCCACGCTGTCGGTACGAATTCAACTTGTAAGCCTGAATCTGCGGCTAGGCGTTTCGCTACATCGATTTCAAAACCAATTAACTCACCTTGTTTGTTACGCATTGCCCAAGGCACAAATGTCGACATACCAACGCGAAGCGTGCCGCGGTCTTTGATTTGATCAACATTTGGGGTCGCGGCTTCTTCTTTTGCAAGCGAAGGCAAAGCAATCGCAAGCCCCAATAATGCAGTAATGGTCGCTTTGAATAACTTCATGTTATCTCCTTATAATTTGCGCCAACTGGCTCCTAGTTTGTGTTCTAGCCAAGCGGATAGGCCAGAAAGTGATAGTGTAAGAGCAAGGTAGATTGCTGCTACGCTAAACCAGATTTCAAACGGCATGGCCGTTTCCGATACGATGTTTCTCGCTTCGGTCGTTAAGTCAAAGATTGCCATGACGCTGACAATTGAAGAGTTTTTAATAAGAGAAACCACTTCATTCGTCAAAGGTGGCAAGGTGCGTTGCAACACTTGCGGAAGTATGACGTCTTTGTAGGCGAAGAAAGGCGATAACCCTAATGTCTTCGCCGCTTCAAACTGACCTTTTGGAATGCTGTTTAAGCCAGCACGGAAGATCTCGGCGGTATAGGCTCCTTGGAATAAGGATAACGCGAGGACTGCGGTGCTGAATCTATCCAAACCAATGACAGGACCAAAGACGAAGTAGAGTAGGTAAATCTGTACCAGTAGCGGCGTATTACGAATAAGTTCGACATACGTCGTTCCAATCGCATTACCAACTTTGGAATCGCTAAGCCTTAAAAGCGCGGTCACCAATCCAATCACTAAAGTGAAGAATAGACTAATCGCAGAAATCTTTAGCGTGACGATAAGTCCTTCGATTAATTCTGCCGGCCACCACTCACCATCTTCGTAGAAGGCAATATAGTCAGGTACACGTTCCCACTGCCATTGATATCCCATTGCTTGAGCACCAGAATCCAATACCCATGCGATAGCGATGAGAAGGACAGTGATTTGTAGTAACGCTTGAAGGACAGGTTTGAAGATTCTATAGACCATGTATTTAGTAACTCAGAATCTGATTTAAGAATGCCTGCGTCCGAGGGTGCTGCGGTGTCTCAAAAAGTGCCACAGGGGAGTTCATCTCGATGATTTCACCTTCATCCATAAAGACCACTCGATTGGCGACCTTTTTGGCGAATCCCATTTCGTGCGTTACACAAATCATGGTCATGCCACTTTGTGCTAACTCCACCATCACGTCCAACACTTCGTTGATCATTTCAGGATCGAGCGCCGAAGTCGGCTCGTCAAATAGCAGTAAATCTGGTTCCATACAGAGCGAGCGTGCGATAGCCACACGCTGCTGCTGACCACCAGACAGTTGAATTGGGTATTTGTTGGCTTGTTCTTCGATGTTAACGCGCTTGAGATAATGAATTGCACGTTTTTCCGCTTCTTGCTTAGAAAGCTTTAGCGTGCGGATAGGGGCAAGAGTGAGGTTTTCTAACACCGTGAGATGTGGAAACAGGTGAAAGTGCTGAAATACCATGCCGACTTTACCCGGTTTTTGTGCTTTAGAATTGGCAGGTTGTTCGAAGACGCTGAGCTCACCTTCTTGGATGGATTCTAAGTGGTTGATGCAACGGATTAGCGTGGATTTTCCTGAGCCAGAAGGGCCGCAAACAACAACGATTTCACCGGTATGTACTGAAAAATTAATGTCTTTGAGGGCGTGATATTCACCATACCACTTGTTTACGCCGCTGAACTCAACAACGATATTTTTCTCTTTCAAGGCTGCCAACTTTTAGAATAAATTTCTTTCTACAATAACAAGTTATTAACCGTATTGCACCTGTTAATCAAGCATAAACTGTCCAACTGGTGAGCAAATAACTCGTGATAAAACTAATCAATAATATAGTCAGTTTTAGAGAAAACGGATCACAATTGCGAAGACAGACATAGTGATAAGAAACTGTGCAGAGTAGTAGGTTGTCATCACCACTTGGCGCGAAAATACCGATGTACTGCCAAATCGTTCGAAGGCAAGGACAACTCCGGACATAGTGAAGATGAAACTGCCGAGAACCGCGAAGGCCGATGATTGGGTCTTTCCACTGGCGTAGTACTCCATCGCCATCCATAGCATTGTCATCAAAACAAAGATATAGCTAGCTACCGACCACTTTTCTTTCCCCAAATCGGGTTTAAAGAAGAAATAGGCACAGACGCCTACGCCAAATACGGCAAATGGCAACCAAGGTGTGAAGTGCCATGCTGCCATATTGATGAAGCCCAAAGCGTAACTAATTTGGGCAAGACAAAACAGTTTAATGCCCGCAACAAATTTGTCTTTTGGGTGCATCAAGATAAGGTCACCCATGAGTGACAATGAGAGACCGCCAATGATCCACTGGGTGTAGGGGAGGTGGTTTGCCGGAGACAGCATTAGCATCCCAATCATTGCTGTGATAGGTAGCGGTTTGGTCAAAAAGAATAACCACTTAGGGCCAGTCTTGATACTGATGATATGTATGAGCGCGCAAGCTACGACAATCAGCCACATACGATTAACTCTTGAATAGACGACTAAACGCTCATTTTTATGAGCAAGCAAAAAATGGACACATCGACTAGTAAGCACTTGGTTTGTTTTTGGTCATCGGCTTACATAACAACATCGAACTATCGCCTTTTGTTATTTTTTTAGCAGAAAAGTTCAATTTATATCGATTTGTCAGTGTGCGGCTAAATTACCATAAAAAAACGGTATTGTGTCTGCGGGGACACAATACCGTTAAAAAAGGCAGAAATTTGATAGATCAGGTCGTTATGCTACGGCGAGATCTAGGATCTTACGGCTGTTTTCTAGGTCAATCGCTTGGTTCTCGCCAAGAACCGTCATGCCGTGCTTTGATAGCTGTGCAATTACTGAGTCAATAGCGGCTTCACGATCATCACCGTAACCTTCAAGTTGAGTTGCTACGTCTAGCTGATGATAGAAAGCTTCGATGGCTTGAATCGTGCGTTCTGCCAAATCTTCACTTTCTGATAAGCCAAATACGTTACGACCCATTTGCTCAAGCTTAGGGCGTTTGAACTGCATTTGGTTACGAAGTAGCGATGGTTGGATGATCGCTAGTGAGCGTGCGTGGTCTACGTGCCAAAGCGCAGTTAGTTCGTGACCAATCATGTGAGTCGCCCAGTCTTGTGGAACGCCACTACCAATAAGGCCGTTCAATGCTTGGTTTGCTGTCCACATTAGGTTCGCACGCCATTGGTCGTTATCACGTTCTGCGAACTGATCGCCGAGTACTTTTAGGTTTTTAAGTAGCGCTTCTGCATAGCCGTCTTGAACCATTGCGCCTGTTGGTAATGTTAGGTATTGCTCACAAACGTGAACCCATGCATCCACAAGACCGTTGATAAGCTGACGCTCTGGCAGGGTCTTCATTACGTCTGGGTCAAGAACTGCAAACTTCGGTTGAACTGCAGGTGCTAAGAACGCCAATTTATCTTGCGTTTCTTTCTTCGTGATTACCGCGCCCATGTTTGACTCGGAACCTGTTGCAGGCAGTGTCAAAATAGCTGCGAGTGGTGTTGCTTCTGTTACTTGGTGTTTACCTACCATGATGTCCCAGCCATCACCATCGTACTTAGCCGCAGCTGCAACGTATTTAGAACCATCAATTACTGAGCCACCACCAACAGCAAGAATAAAATCAACATTCTGCTCTTTAACGGTCGCTACCGCTTTATCCAAGGTTTCTTTCGTTGGGTTTGGCTCTACGCCAGAGAATTCAAGCCACTCGCGACCTTCAAGTGCTTGTGCAACTTGGTCGTACACGCCGTTCTTTTTAATAGAACCGCCACCGTAGATAACCAGTACTTTTTGGTCTGCAGGGATTGCATCTTTGATTGCGGCAATTTGGCCTTGGCCAAAGAAGATTTGAGTAGGGTTGACGTATGAAAAGTTCATTATTAGACCTCTTGCTTCCAATGTGAGGATGGTTAATACATGCATATTAGTATGCGTTAATGGCGCTGAGTAGACCGATTTCTGCAAATTTATTGCCTATTTCTACAAATATACCGTTCTTGTGCTGGAACTGTAATCGGAACTCCAAGTATAGTGCGTGCATAACTATTGGAGTGACAAGATGAAGACACTTGCTGAGATCATGCAGCAGTACGCCACTAAATATGGTTTAGATGATTTAGAAGGCATTAAAGAAACCGCCATTGATGGTGTGTGGTTTTATCGCAGTAGCAAAGGCAATAATCGTCAACCTTTTGTTTATCAATCAGGGATTATTGTTTTAGGGCAAGGTTACAAGAATATTCATATTGGCCAAACGCCAGTACGTTATGGCCCTGACGATTATTTGGTTGTAGGGGTGCCTATGCCACTTGAGTGCGAAGCAATTTCTGTTAACGACGAGCCTTTGTTGGGTATTTCCATTGATATTTCTCCCGCCATGCTTCAAAAGTTGGTCAAAAAAATGGAGTCGCAACACTTCAGCAATACTTGTGAGGACGCTGCTCGTTGTGGGTTGAAATCGGTTCGTATGAACGATCTAATGCTGGATGCGTGCAAACGTCTAATGACGGCATTGTGCAACGATCTTGAAGTCGCAATGCTTGGCGACATGCTTCTAGAAGAGATCGTCTACCGTACTTTGGTGAGTGAATCCGGCCATGTTCTTTTTGAGCTCGCACATCAAGAGGGGTCGTATGCGAGGGTTGCAAAAGCATTAAACCGCGTTCATCAGGAATACCATGAACAACTCAATGTACAAACGTTGGCTGAAGAGGCGAACATGAGTGTATCCGCGTTTCACCAAGCGTTCAGGAGTGTGACTTTGGAGTCACCGTTGCAATACATCAAAAAGGTGCGTTTGAATAAAGCTCGTGAATTGATTCAGCTTGAAGGAAGAAGAGTGAATGACGCCGCGAGACAAGTGGGCTATAGCAGTCCTTCTCAGTTTAGTCGTGAGTACAAGCGGCACTTTAACGAAACGCCAAGATCAACAAAGGCTTAGTGATCTTTATTTCAAAATTAGGACTTTTTTTGTGTTTTTTAATTATTTGCGATCGATATATTTATTTGAGTAATAAAATTAGTTATCGGTGCAAAATAAGATGTCATTCGTTGCAAGGTTTTAGTGGATTCTTGAGAGGTGTTGCTGAAAATCTATAAATTCTTAGTGTGAAACTCTGTACTTGTACTTAAGTTATTTTACGTCGAAACAAAAGTAATGATGCGCAGTATTTAAAGCGTATTTTGTATTGTACTAACAATAACTTAAGGAAGAGCAATATGCACCTTAGAAACGGGAAAGCAGTAAAGAGTGTATTTACACTCAGTACGTTAACTGCATCTTGTCTAATGGCCTTCAACAGCTATGCAGCCGTTGATTGTACGCCGTTAGCGGCTTGGGATTCGTCAAAGGTTTACAACGGCGGTGACCAAGTTCAACACGAAAACAGCGCATACAAAGCGCGCTACTGGACGCAAAACAACAACCCTGCACAGTCCGGTCAATGGGGGGAGTGGGAAAACCTTGGCGCTTGTGATGGTGGCCCAATTGACCCACCAGTGAATGAAGTTCCGACAGTTTCATTAACTTCACCTTCTGCGTCGGCTTCAATTACAGCAGGTGATGTTGTTACTCTTGCTGCGGATGCGGCAGATACGGATGGAACCATCAGTAAAGTTGAATTCTTTGTTGATGGCGCTCTAGTGGGTACGTCAACTGCAGCACCTTTCACAGCATCATGGACGGCGACTGAAGGCGCGCATGAATTCTCAACGAAAGCTTACGATGATAAAAACGCAGTGAGTGCGGCAAGTGCTGTAACCCTTACTGTTAACGCCGGTCAGCCTGGTAATGAAGCACCAACCGTTGACGTAGCGCTCTCTGCAACGACTGTGGATCTTGGTGGTACGGTAACGGTGACTGCAAACGCAGCTGATGCTGACGGTGCGGTTGCGAAAGTGGAATTCTTCGCAGCAGGTACGCTGATTGGTACAGCAACTGCTGCTCCTTATTCGGTTGACTTTACTGCAGCAACGGCAGGCAACGTCTCAATTTACGCGAAAGCGACAGACGATGCTGGTGCGACAACAGACTCTTCTCTTGTATCGTTAGTGGTTAATGGCGGTGCGGTTACTTCAAACTGTCGTCCAGATGGTCTGTATCAAACGGCAGGTGTCGACGTTCCTTACTGTACTATTTACGATGAAGATGGTCGTGAACTAATGGGTACAGATCACCCGCGTCGTGTTATCGGTTACTTCACAAGCTGGCGTAGTGGGGATGACCCGCAAGCTGCATACTTAGTGAAAGACATTCCTTGGGATCAGCTAACACACATTAATTACGCGTTCGTGAGCATTGGCTCAGACGGTAAAGTGAATGTGGGCGATGTAACAGATCCAACTAACCCAGCAACAGGTAAAACATGGCCAGGTGTTGAAGTTGACCCAGCACTGGGCTTTAAAGGTCACTTCGGTGCACTTGCAACTTATAAGCAAAAACACGATGTTAAGACGCTAATTTCAATTGGTGGTTGGGCTGAAACCGGCGGTCACTTCGGTGCTGATGGTAATCGTGTTGCTGACGGTGGTTTCTACACCATGACGACTAATGCTGATGGCTCTATCAACCATGCTGGTATCGAGAAGTTTGCAACGTCTGCCGTTGAAATGATGCGTACCTACAAGTTTGACGGTCTAGATATCGACTACGAATACCCAACGTCAATGGCGGGTGCTGGTAACCCTTACGATAAAGACTTCATGGAACCACGTCGTGCTTACTTATGGGCATCTTACCAAGAGCTGATGAAAGTTCTACGTGAGAAACTAGATGCGGCTTCTTCGCAAGACGGCATCCACTACATGCTAACAATCGCGGCGCCTTCTTCTGGTTACTTACTGCGCGGTATGGAAACATTCGACGTTACTAAGTACCTCGATTACGTAAACATCATGACCTACGACTTGCACGGTGCTTGGAATGATCACGTTGGTCACAACGCTGCCTTGTACGACACTGGTAAAGATTCTGAGTTGGCACAGTGGAACGTATACGGCACGGCGGCATACGGTGGTATCGGCTACTTGAATACTGACTGGGCGTATCACTACTTCCGTGGTTCTATGCCAGCAGGTCGAATTAACATCGGTGTTCCTTACTACACTCGTGGTTGGCAAGGTGTAACAGGTGGTGATAATGGCCTATGGGGCCGAGCAGCACTTCCTAACCAATCTGAATGTGCTCCTGGCACTGGTGAAGGTGAGAAGAACAATTGTGGTCACGGCGCTATCGGTATCGATAACATGTGGCATGACACTGACCCTAAAGGCAACGAAATGGGTGCAGGTTCAAACCCAATGTGGCATGCGAAGAACCTAGAGAAAGGTATTTGGGGTTCTTACGCTCAAGCTTACGGCCTAGACCCTGTGAACGATCCAACGGACAAGTTTGTTGGTTCTTACACTCGTCACTATGATGATGTTGCGGTTGCACCATGGCTATGGAATGCTGAGAAGAGCGTTTTCCTATCGACAGAAGATAAAGCGTCTGTACAAGTGAAAGCGGACTACGTTATCGACAAAGAAATCGGTGGCATTATGTTCTGGGAGCTGGCAGGTGACTACAACTGTTATGTACTAGACGCAAATGGCAACCGTACTGCAATCGACGCTACAGAACAGGCTTGTGCGGCGGGCAATGGTGAGTACCACATGGGTAACACTATGACTAAAGCGATTTACGACAAGTTTAAGTCTGCAACGCCTTACGGTAACAAGATCGCAACTGGTGCAATCCCAACTGAAGCAGTAGACATTGCAGTGAGTGTTGGTGGTTTCAAAGTTGGTGACCAAAACTACCCAATCAACCCTAAGATCACGTTCACCAACAACACGGGTCAAGCGATTCCTGGTGGTACGGAATTCCAGTTCGATATTCCTGTATCTGCTCCGGATAACGCGAAAGATCAGTCTGGCGGCGGTCTAAGTGTGATTGCTTCTGGCCATACTCGTGCGAACAACATTGGTGGTTTGGATGGTGTAATGCACCGCGTATCTTTCTCGCTACCAGCATGGAAAGACCTACCAGCGGGCGGCACTTACGAGCTTGATATGGTTTACTACTTACCAATCTCTGGCCCAGCTAACTATACGGTGATTTCTGGCGGTAAAGAGTTTGCGTTTAAGTTTGAGCAACCAGACCTACCAATTGGTGACCTAAACTCTGGTACTGGCGGCGGCGGCGGTACTGAGCCGGGTACTTGTGACACTGCGGGTCTAGTTACTTACCCTGATCTTCCACAAACAGATTGGCAAGGTAACCCAAGCCACGCTAACCAAGGTGATAAAGTGATTCACAATGGTGTGGTGTACCAAGCAAATTGGTGGACAGCATCTGAGCCGGGTAGCGATGGTAGCTGGGCGACAGTATGTAACATCTAATCCGTTTTAATCGGTTATGGAAAAGCGCGCGATGTAAATCGCGCGCTTTTTATTATGGGAGATTAATAGTGTTACCAATGGCGAGTCAGTTAGAATTCATACCCCTCAGGGATAACCACGATGCCTTTTTCCGATACGTGGAATCGCTTTGCATCCTCGATCTTGTTCATACCGATTTGAGTGTGTGGTGGGATGCAAACATGTTTATCGATAATACAGTTCACGAGTTGGCAGCCTTCGCCTACTTCAACATCATCAAAAATAATGCTGTCCACGACAGTTGCGCTGTCTTGAATACGCACATTCGATGCAATAACCGAGTGCTGAACTGAACCGCCTGAGTTGATTACGCCGTTTGCAATGATGGAGTTAATGAAAATACCCTCATTGCCAGTAGCAGAAGAAACGGTTCGTGCTGGTGGAAATTGAGCTTCATAGGTTCGAATAGCCCAATTGGGTTGGTACAAGTTCATCGGTGGAACGGGTTCTAACAAATCCATATTTGCTTCATAGAAAGAGTCAATCGTACCCACATCGCGCCAATAGCAGTCTTTGTCAACCCGGCCTTTGCTGCCACAAAATTTGTATGCGTAAACCGACTCGGTATCAATGAGCTTAGGAATGATGTCTTTACCAAAATCGTGGCTCGACTCTTCGAGTTGCGAGTCTTGTTCGAGAGCGTCTTGCAATACATCCATATTGAAGATGTAAATTCCCATCGATGCGAGACTCTGTGTCGGATCATCAGGCAGAGTAGGTGGGCTTTCTGGTTTCTCGATGAAAGACTGCACCAAACCACTTGCATTTGTTCCCATCACACCAAAAGCGGTTGCTTCTTCTACAGGAACATCCATACAAGCTACAGTTAGTTTTGCTCCGTTCGATTTATGCTCTTCGAGCATTGCCGCGTAGTCCATTCGATAGATATGGTCACCGGATAGAACGACAACGTACTTGGCATCATTTCGGTCGAGAAGCCACATGTTGTGGTAAATAGCGTCCGCAGTGCCTTCGTACCATGCACCACCTTTGCGCATTTGGGGTGGGACAGCGGTAATGTACTCACCAAGTTCGGGATTAAAAACGGACCATCCATCTCTTAAGTGTTTTTGTAATGAATGGGATTTGTATTGAGTGAGAACTAATATCTTTCTTAAACCTGAATGAAGACAATTAGTTAGCGTAAAGTCGATGATTCGGTATTTTCCTCCAAAGGGGACCGCAGGTTTTGCCCTATCATCGGTCAATGGACTGAGTCGAGAACCCATTCCTCCAGCTAAAATTACGGCGAGTGCATCTTGCATAATATTCCCTTTCCCTTATTCTTCGTGTCCTGAAGCAGCGATAAGCCTGAGGAGTTAGCCAACTGCTCGCGTGCTTATATTTGACGTTATGTAATGCTACATAACGCATTACAAGATTCGAGCCACAGAATTTTTCTAATAGAATCAATGCGCTTTGAGCAAAATGGAAGGTTGGTTGCACTATATTAGGGAGTTAAGGAATATACCGTGCACTATATTGGTGAAAGGGAGGTGTGGAAGTAGGACCTTGGTGTTGGTTTACACTGTAAAGCTATTTAAAAACAGAGGATTAAGAGGATTAAGAGGATTAAGAGGGTTAAGAGGAATAAATGGAAAAATAGGAGTGTTGAACACTCCCATTCTATTTTTAAATTCGCATACCTTAAGACAGGCCGATAATATTGCCTTGATCATCAAGGTCCAAATTCATAAATGCTGGTTTATCTGGTAAGCCTGGCATGGTCATAACATTACCTGAAAGCGCGTAAACAAAGCCAGCGCCTGCGCACAAACGCAGTTCTCGAATTGGTACGCTAAAGCCATTTGGTGCCCCTTTAATGGCAGAGTCGGTTGTGATCGACAATGGTGTCTTAGCAATACAGACCGCTAGGTTATCAAAGCCGAGCGCTTCAAAGTGTGCTAATTGTTTTTTCGCTTGCTCGCTCATGTCGATAGTTGACGCCCCATAACCCGCTTCACACACTGCCATCAATTTTTCTTTTAGAGGCTGTTCTGGCGTGTAAAGGGGACGGAATGATGAGGGCTGCTCACAGGCTTCAACAACATGTTGCGCCAACTCAATCGTGCCTTCACCCCCTTGGACAAATGCCGTGCTCACGGCCACTTTTACATCCGGATTGAAACGTTTAACCAATGATTTCAACTCACTAAGTTCTTCTAATGAATCTTGAGGGAATTGGTTAATAGCGACGACCGCAGGAATACCATATTTATGGACATTGTTAATATGCCATTTTAGGTTTTCAAATCCTGCTTCTAATGCGGCTTGGTCAGGGTTAAAGATTGAATCCGGAATCGCCATACCTGGGCGAAGATCATAATGACCCGAATTGGCTTTTAGGCCCCGGAGTGTTGCTACGATTACCACACAGTCCGGGGCTCGATTCGCTGCCGAAGCTTTAATATTGCACGCTTTCTCGAAACCCATATCAGAACCAAAACCCGCCTCAGTGACAACGTAACAAGAAAGTTTTAATGCAATTTGATCGGCAATGATAGAGGAGTTGCCATGGGCTATGTTGGCAAAAGGGCCTGCGTGAATCAACGTAGGTACACCTTCCAACGTTTGCATGAGTGTTGGGGCAATGGTGTCTTTTAGTGTGACAGCCATAGCTCCTGCGACTTGTAGATCTTCCGTCGTAATCGGTTTGCCTTCTAAGTTGTAAGCGACAACAATCCGACCTATACGCTGACGTAAGTCGTTTAAATCTTTTGCAAGCGCGAGTATCGCCATCAGCTCGGAAGCGGCAGAGATATCAAACCCTTCATCACGCTCAAAGCCGTTAATGGTTTTACCTTCTTCGTTCAGACCAATTTTCACCATACGCAGTGCGCGATCGTTATGGTCCATAACACGTTTCCACGTGATACGCTCAACGTCGATTTTAAGCGCAGTTAAACCCGTTCGTGCTTCAAATGCCTCATAGCCTTCTCGTTGTTCATGGTAAAGACGTGCATCCAATGCTGCAGAAGCAAGGTTGTGTGCTGCGGTTACAGCATGAATATCGCCTGTGAGATGAAGATTTAGTTCGTCCATAGGGGCGACTTGAGAGTAACCACCGCCAGCTGCACCACCTTTGACTCCAAAGACTGGCCCCATTGAAGGTTGGCGAATGCATGCCATGACCGATTGGTTAATCTTGGAAAGGCCTTGTGATAAACCAATAGTGGTAACGGTTTTACCTTCACCAAGAGGGGTGGGCGTGATTGCAGTAACCAATACCAATTTACCGTCTTGATTTGTATGAAGGCGTTGAAGGCACTGGGGGTAAACTTTGGCTTTATATTTTCCGTGTGTATCAAATTCGTGCGGTAAAAGGCCTGCGTTTGCGGCAACGGTAGCGATGGAAGATAACGGTGTGTTTCGGCAAATTTCAATATCAGACTGCATGGATACTCCAAAAAAATGGCTAACACGTAGCGAGCAACATTAGCCATCTGAGCTGCGGCCTTGTTGTTGCGCAAACGTTTGCGCGGGAATAATACTGGTAAAAAATAAGGTGTAAAGCAGTTCGTGCGCCTTAGCGTGCTACATCATAACAAAAACCACTAATTACTGCGCTAGATCAAAACAAAAAGGCCACCAAATGGTGACCTTCGCATATTTATTGCTCTAAGTACTTGGTTCTTATCGATCCCAGTAGGTCTCTTCTAGACTATCTTCGCGTTCTGGTAGCGCACGTGATAGACGAGGTGAGTGTTGTGTCAGTACTTCGTAGCTTACGCGGTTTGCGTATTTACAAATTTGCGACAGAGAAGAGTAGGTTAGGCAACGTACTTCGTGTTTCTCTGAGTTTGGCACTTCTTTATTGTGGAATGAGTTAGCTGCCATGTCGTGCAACAGTGCAGAGAGCGCAGCGTCGCCAGCTCCATTCGTGTTTTTAATCTCAAGCGGGCCGCCAAGGTATGGACCAATGTGAGAGTACACTTTCATTGGATTCTGGCAGTCGTCTTTACGCATTGCACGGCTAAACTCAAACTTGTTGAAGTCTTCAATTGAGCCTTCAAGAATATCGTGAGTGGTTTCACGCTTCACTTTTTCATCCGTGTAGCCAGCCATGTAAAGGCCATCTGGACCAGCAGTGCAAAGAACAAGGTCCACCCATTCCAGAGCTTTGTTTGCAGCAGCAAGCGGATCATTCTCACCTGTTAACGCTGCTCCTTCTTCTTCATTCATTGCGACAACTGATACGTTCTCGCGAATGTACTCTTGCCACCATTTAGCATTACCTTCGATAACGTATTTAGTGCCTAAAGTCAGTACCACAGGGACTTCGTGTTTCTTTGCAAACTCGATAGCGCGTTGAACGGCTTGCGGCATCTGGTCTTCTTCTTTACCACGCATTAGGTAAGAAGAAACCACGAGAGCAGAAGCTTTGGTAAATACTTCTTCCGGGATGCTCTCTGGAGAGAGCTTGTTCATATGACCTTCATTGATTGCGAACGTACGTTCACCATCTTGAGTGATCAGTGTGTAACAGCGACCAATCGGACCATCTACGGTTTGTAGGTGGTTCAAGTTCATACGAGAAGAGGTACGGCATAAGTAGCGGTATGCGAATGAACCTACTTGGATGTTTTTAGACATCACACCAAGAAGTACGGATTTACTGTCTGCAAGTACCGAGTAGTTGTGAAGCGTGTTGCCGATTGTATCACCAGGGTATTGGTGCGTAATCAGGCCTTGTTCAACGAGCTCTTCGTACAGTGCATCAGCTTTACTCTCTTCAAGAACGAGAGAGTGACCTTTACTTAGGTTATATTTTTCTAAAAACGCATCATCTACACGCGCTTCGATATCTACGATGGTTTGACCAACACCGACAACCGTTGGACGGTACAATTTAGGTGCTTGTCGAATTTGGTTTACTAATGGATCTCGAGCGTGAGTTGGGAAGTAGTGTTTAGATTTTCGCTGACCAGGAAACTTCATGCTTGTTCTTGAGTGAGAAAAAAAGAGGCGGGATTGTATCACAAAATTTTGAAAATCGTTCCGTTTTATTGCAAAGAAATTTGCCCGCTGAAAAATTCAACGGGCTGCTGTTTTTACAAACAATTTAGACTTAATTTGTCGGATTTACCGTCGGTTCTACATACGCTTTTGTTCCATAAAGAGGGACAGTAGACAGGCTGTGTTTGAAGCTGCCTTCTGTTTCTTTGGTCGTGTAAGACAAGTAAAGCAATGTTTGGTTTTCTGGATCGTAGATACGACGTACTTTCATGGTTTTGAAGAAGATACTCTTTGACTTTTTAAAGACCACCTCACCCGATTTGCTCTTGTCAATTTTTGCAATCATCTCTGGTGTGATATCGCCTGTTTGACGACATGAGATGGAGCTGTCACTTGGATCAGACAAGCTTAGGTTTGCTTCAATAGAGGCAATATGACAAGTCACACCGGTAACGACCTCATCTTGAAGATGACCAATCTTGATGTCTTTCATTGTGAACATGCCCAGTGAAACATCCCCAACTTCGTTATCGCTACATCCAGCTAATACCGTCACTAAACCCAAAGCAAGCAAGCTCTTTTTCATTTTTTCATCCCTTAAATAGGCAAATTTATCGAATCAATTTATCAGACGGACGCAGTTAAAACAAAATTTGGCGTTACCTCAGGAGTTTAGCTAGGTTTGTAAGAGGCTTCATGCTAATGTACCGCTCCATAACGGGTGACGCCTATATTTCTAATCAAAGTCCCGTCTTTACTCGCTGCCAATGAATAGCGTGTAGCTCTGAAGGTAATAAAATGAACGAACAACAGTTAGAAAGTATTCAACGTAAAAATGCATGGCTACATGACTTGGTCGAGGTCGAGTTTCCAACTAAGGAAAGCTTAGAAGGACGCGCGACTTACTTTCGTGCTCTTGAGACGCAAGAATACCAAGTCATGGGTAAATCAGAGTTACTCGATAGTGATAACGCGTTAGTCAAAGACGATATTTTCCTTGTTGATTTTCATCGGCTTACTGTGATGTTTTCTATTCTTCAGTCACAACGTTGGGCGGATAAGCACGACCAAGAAATGATCATTGAGTACCTGACTCAAATCATTCTGACCCCGGATTTTGAACTGTATGTTGGCTTCAAAGAGGGTGAAGCTGTGGGAGCGGCGATTGTTAGCCAACATGAGGAAAATACCCTCATCTCTGATATCGCTGTTTCTCAAAAGTTAGATAAATCAGACTTTATCGCGGATTTAGCAAAAAAATTGAACGACGATCAAAAGTTGTATGAAACAATAATAGTAGAAAATTGATCAATGTCGTGCTCAGTTAAGAGTTCGACATTTAGTATGTGCAACATCATTTCTTCTCGGCTGGGTATCACATGGTTAAGCGTTTGACGCGTTTATTGGCTCTTTTATTGTGCCTAGGGACGGCTGCAGTCAATGCTGACGAAACTGATTGGGAAATCAAACGAGTACTGGTTTTACATTCTTATGAACCGTCCTATCAATGGACGAGTGATATTCAAAATGGCATCGAAGAAGGTTTCGAACAGACCAACAGCGAAGTTAAACTGTCTATTGAATATCTTGATGCTAAACGTATTCACTCCGATGGCTATTTTCAAAGGATGGCCAACTACCTACAGCTGAAATATCAAGACTACGAATTTGATGGTGTCATTATCTCTGATGACGCTGCCTTGCAATTCGCCAAGAAATATTTACCTAACGCTGAACGTTCGACGCCTTTAGTGGCGGTCGGTATCAACGATACTTCGGCAAACTTAGATACCTTGAGTTCTGCCGGAAGTGTGCTCTATGAGCAAGACCGTGTTGTCGAGAACATTAAGTTAATCAATCAAGTACGCCCACAAATCAAAAACTTGTATTACTTAGCTGATCGAAGCATGACCTCTGAATTAATTCACCAACGTGTTGTTGAAGAAATGCAGAAGTACCCACAGATAAATCTGATTGAGCTGCGTGATGAAACACTCGCTGAAGCTTCAAGCATGTTGGCAAAGGTAAGCCCAAATGATGCAGTTTTATTGACGCACTATAATACCGAAGCAAAACACGGACATTACCACTCATATCAAGAAGTCGCGCATGTTATTGGCTCAAAAAGTGGAGCGCCAGTATTTGTGTTGTGGGAAATGTACTTGGAAGAACCCGGAATATTAGGTGGCTTTGTCAATCGCTCTAAGCAATATGGATATGAAGCCGCAGAATTGATGTCAGGTAAACTTGGTTTGTCGATAACAAAGGTGGATGATGAGCTTATCTCTGAAGCAGTGCTCGATTTCGTTGCTATTCAAAAATACGGCATCAGCCGCTTCGATATACCGAGAACGGCCCACATCATTAACGCGCCACCACCAGCAATTCAAGTCAACGTAAAGCTATTGCTGTTCGCCTGCGCCCTCATTATTTTGTTGTTTATGGTGATTGTCAGTCAGTTTATGACGATACGCCAACGTAAAGAAATTGATCGCAAAAATCGTAAGATAGTGACGTTGCAAAAACGTACCTTAAGCGTTCAAAAAGAAATGATCCACGTGCTTGGTGAAGCGATTGAATCCCGCTCGGGTGAGACCGGGCAGCATGTTAAACGTGTCGCGAGGTTATCCGCGACATTGGCTGAGTTCTGCGGTTTGAGTCATCGTGAAGTCGAGATGATTGAAATTATAAGCCCAATGCACGATGTGGGTAAGATTGCGGTGCCTGAATCTATTTTAGATAAACAGGGCAAATTATCCCCCCAAGAATGGGAGGTGATGAAGCGACATACTGTGAAAGGTTATGAGCTGCTAAATAACCGCGAAGGTGAACTGACTAAACTTGCCGCCATCATCGCCTATGAGCACCATGAACGGTGGGATGGCACTGGCTACCCAAATGGATTGAAAGGTGAGGACATCCATCTATTTGCACGTATCGTTGCTATCGCAGATGTGTTCGATGCATTGCTGAGTGAACGTTGTTACAAGCGCGCTTGGACAATCGATGAGGTGGTAGAGTTATTTAAACGTGAGCAAGGTAAGCATTTTGACCCCGCGTTGTGTCAGTTAGTTCTCGATAATCTTGACGACTTTATAGAGGTTCGTTACTTATTCCCAGATAACGAGGTGTAAGCAAGCCATACCTACCGAGTGAAGTTTCATATTTCTTCAATTTGGATCTTCATTCGGTGATCTTGCTTAGAAAATCGTTAATTCCTCTTTCTCATTTCCACGAAATGCCAACTCAGTCGTTTAAACATTTTTAAACTTATCTATCATGAAGAAACATATTTAGTACCAATAAATAAGTCAATAAGATCAAATAAATTGGTTATTAGTGTTTTTTTATTATTTAGCGTCGGGGGAAGTCATGGCTATTAACAATATTAAGTGTGTTATTTTTGATTGCGATGGCACGCTCGTGGACAGTGAGCGTCTGTGTTGCCAAGCCTTGGTTAATGTTTTTAGCCAGTATGGGACAGAGATGACTTTTGATGAGTGTGTTGAACATTTTAAGGGCGGCAAACTGGCCGATATTCTACGCGATGCTAAGGTTCTGATGAATATTAACGTATCGATTGATGTGCTAGAGCCACAATATCGTGCTGAGTTGCAAAAACTGTTTGTTCGTCACCTACAACCAATGGATGGCGCTAAAAAACTGATTCAGTTTCTCGATGAGCACAATATTGAGTATTGCGTTGCTTCAAATGGCCCGAAAGATAAGATTGAGTACGCCTTAGAGCTCACAGGGTTGTTGGGGGCATTTAAGGGGAAAGTCTTTTCCGCTTTTGATGCAAACAGTTGGAAGCCAGAACCTGATTTGATCATGTACAGCGCAATGAGCATGGGATTTTTACCAAGTGATTGCCTGTACATCGACGACACACCAAAAGGCGTTGAAGCCGGATTGAATGCGGGTATCAAGACCGTTCAGCTGTATAACGGTGCTGCTGTAAATCTCGTCGACGATGAGCGAGTCATTCGTATTCAGCACCTTGATGAACTAAAAGAGCAGCTCTTAGGCTGCTCCGTTTAGTGACATACGTTACTCAAACTGTGGATATGCTTGAATTTAGTTTGTAATAGTGGTGTTTGATGTAAGCATTGGATGGAAGAGAAGTTTTTAGTGTGAAACCCGCAAGAAGCACATGTGAATTTCTCACCATCTGATGAAATCATATATTCATCGCATTGGCAGAGCGGACACTGAAGATCTTCAGCGTTGTGAGCTTTGTTGTAATTATTCATATTATTCACCAGCAGCAAAATTGATTGGCAAGATCTAGAATAGCTGAACGCCTATCCTTTGAACATTCTTTCATCAAATACAGAAGATTATTTCGATTCACTTCAAACTAAATTATATCGGTGCTTTCTTTAAACTCAATTTAATTAAGTTCTCCCACTTTTGATACGAAAAAGAAATGACGAAACTTAGTGGTAATAATGAATAGATAACGTAATAAACAAGAAAAAGGGCTTCCAATTGGAAGCCCTTGTCGTAGGAAGCGGTTTGCTCTAAGCGGTACGATAACGCTTTAATATTTCACCTAAAGAGTTTGATGCTTTGGTCAGATTGGTGACTCCCGATGTTGATTGCTCGGCGACTTCTCTGATGGTGTTTGATTGGGAGCGGATATCGGCCAGCTCGGAGGCAATGTCATTTGCGACAGCACTTTGCTCTTCCGCTGAAGTCGATATTTGAATACTCATGTCCATTAATGAGCGGGCCGAACTCGCAATCGAAGCTACATCGCCACCTATCTCATCAATCAAATGACTGCTTGTTTGTGCTTGTTGAACGGTACGGTTGGTGATCGAGGCAATGTTTTGGCTTTCCGTTTGTAGTTTTTCAATCATCGATTGAATCTCAACGGTGGCTTGTTGTGTTCGACTTGCAAGCGTACGTACTTCATCGGCTACCACTGCAAAACCACGGCCTTGTTCACCAGCACGAGCAGCTTCAATTGCTGCGTTTAAAGCGAGTAGGTTGGTTTGTTCAGAAATGGCATTGATTGTGGTGATCACTTCGTTAATTTGAGTGGTGTTTTCATTGAGGCTTCCAACTGAAGCAGAGGCCTGCTCAATATAGTTCGATAATGTCTCAATTTCAGATATGACACTCTGAACACGGATACGGCTCGTCTCAATTTGTTGTGTATCTTGATCGGACTGCATCATCGCTTGTTGAGAGATATTCGATACTTCTTTTGCGGATGCTGTCATTTCTTCCATTGCCGTCGCAACAGAATCAAGCGTTTGATATTGGTGCGTAATCTGTGTCTCACTCCGACGCATGTCTTTTTCGAAGGCCGTTGAAGTCTCGCTCAATGTGTGTGCGTTGTTTTTTACGTTGTTGACTAGGTCAGTCAACGTATCCATCGATTTATCGAGTGCGCAGCCGATTGTGCCAAACTCGTCTCGGCCAGGATGAAAACCAAGACGTGAAGTTAGGTCGCCATCGCCGATTTTCTCAGTCGTCGTATACAGTACCCACAGTGCGCCACCGATAAAGGTTGCGACCCAATACGAAAAAAAACCAAATGGGACAATCCATAACATGCTAAGAAGGAAAGTTGTTAAAGCGTCTGTTTTAGCTTGTTTATATTGGTTAGATAAGTTTTGCGTTAACTGAATCGCTTGTCCGGATTCGAGTTGAGAGTATACCGTTACCGTACCATTATTGAATTTTGGGTTGTTTTGAGCGCTGACGTTTACCAACCCGTCTATATTACGCAAATTTTCGGGTTGGGCTTGCACCACACCAAAAATTGTCGCTTGTGCAGAAGCAATCGAGCGTTGCTCAAATGCCTGTATGTCATTGAAATATCGGCTTCCTGCCACTGAAGTTAGAGCTCCCAGAAATAGGAGGAAAATGGCCCACATTTTGTCGTTGATAGACATTTTAATGAATAGCTTATCTATCGTTCTAAACTCTACTTCTCTCATTTGTTACTCCATTTGAGATGAAAAGGATGGTGTACAAGTTATGCGACTATCGAAACAAAATATGCGATAGGAATCAGCAAAATATGTAACAGTCAGTTGATGTATTTCAAAATATGAGATCTAAATTCACAATAAACGGTTTGTCGTATCTTTTAATGACAGAAATATTGATTAACCATGACAATGAGCCTTTGTGTTTGTGGTTTTAGTTGGGCGGAAGGGGTTATAGAAGAGAAGAATCGATGCAAACGTTTACTTATGATTCCTGTCATAGCTTTCTAAATCTTTACTTCTCGCTGTCATGAATGTGTCATATAAAGTGTATAAAAAGGAGTTGCTGTCATCGATGAAGAAAAGAAATGACAGTGAAGATTGAAGCGGGTTGCTTCAGGAGATGTAAAACAAAGGAGGTCACAATGAGCGACCAATACCAAAACGACGAATGCCTAGAGTTGCTAGATGCACTTGAAATCGGTATTAACTTGTCGGAATACGTAGGCTCAGAAGACGAAGCCGAATAAGTACAATTAGTACTCTCACCGCGTCACAACAGACGTTATAATAAGTTCATGTAAGACGAGCCAAAAGGCCACTCACAGCGTCTAATGAACTTTCTAGCCCACCTGCATATTGCACAACATTGTAATAGCCATTTAATGGGAAACTTGCTTGGAGATTTCGTAAAGGGAGATCCAAGCAAGCAGTATCAAACTGACATTTCCAATGGCATTAAACTCCATCGCTTTGTTGACCGCATCACAGATCATCACCCTATAGTAGAAGAATGTAAGCCGCACTTTACTGGTGTCGCCCGTCGTTTTGCGCCTATTGCGCTTGATATGTTTTGGGATCATTGTTTGGCCAAACATTGGGACAGTTTTTCTTCTGAATCGTTAGATTCGTTTGTCCACAAAGCTTTCAAACAAGTCGATGACCAAATCACAGATTCATTGCCATCAAGGTTTTTACTGATACATAACCGAATGTGGAGTGGTGGGTGGTTACAATCTTATCGCCAATTGGAAAACATAGAGTTTGCGTTACATCGAATGTCTCAACGTACGCCTCGTATGGCGGATCTCACCACAACGTTTGAAGTATTGGATAAAGAGTATTCAACGTTAGAAGCAAAGTTTCCTGCGCTTTATCAAGATGTTCTGAGTGAATCACGAGAATTCTACCAACAACTGATCAATTCATAGATTGGCAGAGTCTAAAGGTAGTCGGACTATCAAGGCTCTGGTAAACTCTGCGCTCCAAAAATTATGAGGTTTATCATGTCCGTTAATTTCGCTGATCTTGGCATTGAACAACATTTGGTGGAGACGTTAACTGGTTTAAATATCGTTACTCCAACACCTGTGCAGGAAAAATCTATCCCGCATGTCTTGGCCGGAAAAGATCTACTTGCTGCAGCTCAAACAGGCACAGGTAAAACCGCCGCATTTGGTTTGCCAATTATCCAAGCCGTGCAGCAGAAGAAACTGAACGGAACACCTCAAGCTCTGATTTTGGTGCCGACGCGTGAACTTGCGCAACAGGTTTTCGATAATCTAACGCAATACGCTACCAACACTGAGCTTCGCATCGTTTGTGTCTATGGTGGCACAAGCATTGGCGTACAAAAGAATAAGCTTGAAGAAGGAGCTGATATTCTTATCGCGACTCCTGGACGCTTACTTGACCACTTGTTTAACGGCAATGTAAACATTTCAAAAACGGGAATACTTGTCCTTGATGAAGCCGACCGTATGCTAGACATGGGCTTCTGGCCAGATCTTCAACGTATTCTTCGTCGCTTACCTGAGAGCAAACAGTTCATGCTATTCTCTGCGACATTTGAAAAACGCATTAAAACCATTGCTTATAAATTGATGGATGAACCCGTTGAAGTCGAAGTGTCTCCACCAAATACGACAGCCGAAACGGTAAAGCAAATGGTGTACCCAGTTGATAAGAAGCGCAAGCGTGAACTATTGGCGTATTTGATTGGATCTCGTAACTGGCAACAAGTGTTGGTATTCACTAAAACCAAACAAGGTAGTGACGAACTGGCGAAAGAGCTTAAGTTGGATGGTATCAAAGCTGTGTCGATTAATGGTGACAAGTCGCAAGGTGCTCGTCAGCGTGCACTTGATGAGTTTAAATCGGGTAAAGTTCGCGCTTTGATTGCAACTGACGTCGCCGCGCGTGGCTTGGATATCCAGCAACTAGAACAAGTAGTGAACTTTGATATGCCTTTCAAAGCTGAAGATTATGTTCACCGAATTGGTCGTACTGGCCGAGCTGGTAAATCTGGTTTAGCTGTGTCTTTGATGAGCCGAGATGAAGAGTATTTGTTGCACGCTATTGAGAATTTGCTCGATCAACGTTTACCACAAGAATGGTTAGAAGGTTTCGAGCCGAGTCTAGTTGAAGAAGTGGAACCTGAAAACAATAATGGTGGTGGCCGACGTAAGAGCCGTTCATCAGAAAAACGTAAACTAAAAGCGAAATTAGCGATTCATAAAAATCGTGGTAAAAACCGCCGATAGAAAAGGTGATGGCGTCTATCAGTAACTCTGATTACGCCGTCTTAGCTTCTTGGTAAGCTTCAAGGGGGTGAGGCATCGCCAATAAGTAACCTTGATACATATCGAAACCGAGTTTTTTCATTAAGTTAAGTTGATGCTCGGTTTCAATTCCTTCAATAACGGTTTTTGAACGAATATCTTTTGCGAGATTGAGTGCTTCCATCAAGCAAGAAAAATCCCCATTTTCATATCTGAGTAAAAGTGACCGGTCAATTTTAATAATATTCGGTTTTACGCATCGAACTCGCTCAATGGTAGAAGCGTCAATTCCGTAATCATCAATCGCCAGAAGATAACCATTGTTGCTCAACTCCTTCGTGGCTTTATATAAGAAAGCTTCATCACTGGCGTCTAATTCCACCAATTCCATGACGATCTGCTCCCGCCTTAAATCCGCTTCAATAATCGCTTGTTTGAGTAGATTGCTGTACGAAACATCTTTTGCCAACATTTCCGCGGCTTTAGGCAGAACATTCAAAAACAGCTTCTTATTACTAAACTTTGATTGACCAAAGTTACTGATGTGAATGAGACGGCTGAGACGTTCAACATTGATTTGGTCATGGACGGGGATAGTGTTTGAATGGAAGAACTGATCAGGTCTGATCATTAAGCCTTCTTGGTTACTAATTCTAACCAATGCTTCGAGACCGATGATGGAAAGATCTTGTTTATAGATAGGCTGAAACACACTACGCAACGTGAGTTGATTGTATTGTGCTATGTACTGCCCATCGGGTTGCTTCGATATGCAGCCAAGCAGCTGCGAAATACTCATCATTATTGTTGTAACCTAGACCAATGCTCTTTACTGATGCTTAACTGATTGTTGTGCATCTAGTTTTACTTCAGTAGTTTGAATCTAAGCGGGGGCTTGCTCCAAGGCAAGAGAGTTAGCACTCGATAAACAGAAATATCGACCAGCATCAAACAAATGGATGAACAGGCTGATAATCTACCCGTTGCAATTTGATACTACCACTGTAATACCGCATAAAGTTGGAGGTATTTTCTGACCAATTGTTGTTTGTTTGAACGACGCAAAGGGTGGCCAAATTTAATGTAGCAAGGGCTAATCCCAAACCTACCATCCAAAGAATTGCTCAACTGCGATTCACTCGTAAAGAGCGTGATTCCTTGCTCGGTATATTCATTAATAGGCTCAGGAAGTTCACCCATCCACCAGTGTAAAAGTTCTCGACTGGTTTTACTGCGGCTAATCCAATGGTCACTGACCAAAAACAACAAATCATTGGGTTGTAGCGCATACCCATATTCACTTTGCCATTCGGTAATAGAGGAGAGCAGGTTTTCTCGGCAAGAATTTCCTGCGCTCACCATATGGTGGCTTAGTACCCAAACCGTACCCATTTCAGAAGAAATACGATAATGATGAGGTAAATCTGGTGCATCGAGCACTTCGATTGGTTTAATGACACTGCTATAGCCAAAATGGCGGAAGGTGTGTTCCATACGTCTTGCAAACGCGAGTCCAAGGTGATGTTCACTCATGCCTTGGTTATGCACCGCAGGATAATGCTTCTCACAGAGTTTGAGACAATCGTCCTGAAAATCATTGACACTTTGGATGACTAAGTCGAGTAGCAAAGAATATCCCTTAACGGTTAACAAAATGAACGGCGAAAGGTTAGCATAGTCCTTTTAGGATAGACTAATTTGGAGAGGCAACTTCTTGATCTAAACATCAATTTTGAGAATGGAACAGTATAGGTAGAACATGATCAAACTAGAAAGAGCACAAAAAGAAGCGTTAGCTCGCGCAATTCAAGATTATATGCAGGATGAATTGAGTGTGGAAATCGGCCAATTCGACAGTGAGTTTTTAATCGACTTCGTAACAGAAAAGCTTGCTCCGATTTATTACAACAAAGGAATTGAGGATGCGAAGTCAGTGATTGAAAGACGTATGCTAGAAATGACCGATGAGTTGTATGAAATTGAGCAAGAAGTTGATATCTAAGTGTCAGTTTTTTAAATGATTTGAAGTTCCTTCTAATTTTTCGAACAACTTGTTTAAAAAGGTGTTATTGGTTAGATGTAAAGGATGGTAAATAATCTGTTGCATACAAAGTAAATAAGTTAATGTTGTGTTTCTTGCTCAACATCAACTTAGGAATATATCTAGGACGTGAGATGGATACACTGGTAAAGAATTACAACCTAACTGCACGATTTATGCATTGGCTATCTGCGCTTTGCATCATCGGTTTATTTGCTGTGGGTTTGTGGATGGTCGACCTTAGCTACTACAGCGAATGGTATCGCACTGCACCACATTATCACCGCTCTGTGGGCATTTTATTAGCAACCCTCACTTTGGTACGCATCGTATGGAAGCATGTGACGGCGTCACCAAAAGTGGAAGGGAAACCTTATGAAGTAGTTGCAGCGAAAGCCGCACACGGTGTGATGTATCTATTGCTCATCACCATCTTTATTTCAGGTTACCTCATCTCAACATCTGATGGTCGCGGTATCGAAGTATTTAATTGGTTTACGGTGCCAGGGGCGGGGGAATTGTTTCCCGGTCAGTCGGATATTGCAGGTGAAATTCACTTCTATGCAGCTTGGGCAGTAATCCTAATGGCAGGTTTACACGCAGCTGCTGCACTCAAACATCACTTTATCGATAAAGACAACACATTGAGAAAAATGTTAGGAGCTTCAAAATGAAAAAGTCACTTTTCGCTACAGGATTAGCAATCGCTATGGCACTACCTTTTGGTGCTAACGCTGCAGATTACGTTATCGATACGAAAGGTGCTCACGCATCAGTTAACTTTAAAGTTAGCCACTTAGGTTACAGTTTCATCAAAGGTCGTTTTAATACATTTTCTGGTGACTTTTCTTTTGATGAAAACAACATCGCAGATTCGAAAGTAAATGTAGTGGTTGATACGACAAGCCTTGATTCAAACCATGCAGAGCGCGACAAACACATCCGTAGCGGTGATTTTATTGATGCCGGTAAGTTTGGCGAAGCCACATTTAAGAGCACCAAAGTTGTCGACAAAGGCGACGGTAAGCTAGATGTAATAGGTGACCTAACGCTACATGGTGTTACTAAACCAATTACGATTACTGCTGAATTTGTTGGTGCAGGGAACGACCCATGGGGTGGTGAGCGTGCGGGCTTTATTGGTCAAACTCGTCTAGAACTTGCTGACTTCGAAATCCCAGTAATGGGGTCTTCTAGCTACGTGGATATGGAACTGCACGTAGAAGGTATCAAAAAGTAACCTTCTTGCAGTACAACAGAGTTTCCAAATGATGAAAGCGCTCTTAATTAGAGCGCTTTTTTATTGGTGCCAACCGTATATTGTCAGTATTTATATTGTTTATGCGGTTTCTAGAACGTTATCTTCAACAAGGTTTAAGCGTTCGCCGTAAACTGGGCGCAGAGCTTTAAGCACTTCATTACGTGTTACAACGCCAACCATCAAGCCATTTTCTAGAACAGGGAGTACCTGAGGTTTGCTTACTTTAATGCTTTTTGCTCGCTCTTCTAGAGAAAGAGAGGTTAAGCGTGTAGCCATCCCCATACTTGTTGTCGGGTATAGTTGTTCTTTGTCAATGCAAAGGAATTCAACGACATCAACTAGGCGGTCATTGGCATCAATTGCCACGACATTACGACTCATCAAATCTACGACTTTCTGTTCGTTAGCAGGAATGTAGTCTTGGCACCACAATTCAACCATCACATCATGAGCAGAAAGGAAGCCAACTAGACGGTTTTGAACATCAACAACAGGTGCACTGATTAGATTGTTATCCAATAGGGTATCAAGTGCAGTTGCTACTGGCATTTCTACGCTTAGCGTAACTGGCGTTGGGTTCATGATTTCTTTAACGATAGATGCATTTTTCATAGTGCTTTCCTTAACTGACGTGAGTGTTGTAGTGTTTGTAATTGATGCAACTTTTGCTGCTTTTAATTCTGGGCGACGGTAAATACACCAGTTAGCCAAGCCAACTAAGACGGCACCACCGACGATGTTGCCAAGTGTCACTGGAATTAAGTTTGCAGTAATAAAGTGACCGACATTTAAATCTGCGTATTGAGAAGCTGGTACGCCGACTGCAGTCCAGAACGATTCCGGTGCGAAGTTTGCGATAACGATCCCCAGCGGTACCATGAACATGTTTGCAACACAGTGCTCGAAACCACTGCTGACGAACATGGCAACTGGCATGATGGTCATTGCGGCTTTAGTCATTGCATTTGCAGAGCTGAATGTCAGCCAAATAGCTAAACAAACAAGTAAGTTACAAAGAATGCCCAGTGCGAATGCTTGTACTAAGGTGTGGTGCAATTTATGTTGTGCGATGTTCAGTGCATTTAAGCCCCACTGACCCGCGTCCATTGTGTACAAGCCTGCCGCACTAACGAGAGCCAGTAAGAACATGGCACCAATAAAGTTACCAACGTAAACTTTGCCCCAAATCGAAAGCATTTTGCCGAATGAAATTTGTCTGTTTGCCCAAGAGATGCTCGAAAGCACAGAACTGGTAAACAACTCACCGCCGCAAATCACGATGAGAATTAAGCCCATACTGAACGCTAAACCACCAGCAAGACGACTAAGACCCCAACCAGCGTCAGCACTGCCTGTTGTTACTGTGATGTAGAACAGGAAAGCCAATCCGATAAATGCGCCTGCCATGATGGCCAAACCCAGTGTCATGCCGCTGGTTTTATTTGCCTTACTTAGCGCAAACTTCTCAGCTTCAGCCATCATTTCTTTTGGAGAAAAGTATTGATGATTTTCAGAGCTGCTCACCGCCATGTTGACTCCTTAGTTTGTGGTTCCATAGAAACTCCTTAGTTAATGAAATCGAGGTATTTAATGCGCTCGAAAATGAAGGTGTTAATTGTGTTTTGTTGCGGTGTTCCCGAACCGCATATCCAGATTAAGCACTCAGGACGTACAGGTAAAATTGATAATATTTAGAATCCTCATCAAATTATTTGATAAGTTCTGTAGGGTAGGTAAAATGAACCTCATTGCGTATTTACGCATGGATTTTGGGGTCGCGAGGGTATGAGGAATACTCGCCAATTAGGGAGACAACTTTGCGCTACTCACTTAAGCAATTAGCGGTTTTTGACGCAGTTGCAGACACCGGCAGTGTAAGCCAGGCCGCAGATAAACTGGCTTTAACACAATCAGCGACAAGTATGTCGCTTGCGCAATTAGAAAAAATGCTTGGCAGGCCTTTGTTTGAAAGGCAAGGCAAGCAAATGGCCCTAACGCATTGGGGGATGTGGTTAAGGCCAAAAGCTAAGCGTTTATTACAAGACGCGCTGCAAATAGAAATGGGATTTTATGAGCAGCATTTGCTGAGTGGGCACATTCGATTAGGTGCCAGTCAAACACCGGCAGAACACTTGGTTCCTGACCTTATCAGTATCATTGATAACGACTTTCCAGAGATGCGAATCTCACTTGGAGTACAAAGTACGCAAGCCGTTATTGATGGAGTGTTGGATTACAAATACGATTTGGGCGTGATTGAAGGGCGTTGTGACGATAACCGTTTGCACCAAGAAATTTGGTGTCGTGATCATCTTACTGTAGTCGCAGCGTCTCACCATCCGTTTGCTCGTAACGATTCGGTGAGTCTTGCTCAGTTAGAACATGCAAAATGGGTTTTACGTGAGCATGGTTCTGGTACTCGCAAGATTTTTGATAGTTCCATTCACCATCTCATTGAAGATCTCGATGTTTGGCGTGAATATGAACACGTCCCAGTGCTACGCAGCTTAGTAGCGAACGGTCAATATCTTACTTGTTTACCTTACCTTGATGTAGAGCGATACATTGAAGCGGGTGAACTGGTGGCACTAAACGTACCTGAACTAAAAATGGATCGAACGTTGTCGTTTATCTGGCGTGCGGATATGGCGGAAAACCCATTGGTTGATTGCATCAAGCGTGAAGGTCTACGAATGATGAAAGGTAAACCTTCGGTGCTTTAAACGATATCTGATATAAATTGATCGAATTTTTCAAAAGGCTCTGCATTAGGCAGGGCCTTTTTTGTGATTTTTGATCAATTCATTATGATTTTGTTATTTTCGAAATCTGTTGATTTATCGGTTGCGTCAAATTTAACGTGTAAAAAATGAAACGATATGAGGTTTAATGTGATCTTAATCACCGAAGTAATAGGGCTATATGCCTAGTATTGACTGCCTGATTTCAATGTATGAAGGCAGTTCTCAAACCAATTCGGTACGAACTAGCAAGCGGGTAAGAATACCATGACAACACTTTTAGCAATCTCTATTACTACTGGCATTCTCTCTGGCGTGTGGGGCTGGATCGCGATCTCCCTAGGCCTGTTATCTTGGGCTGGCTTTCTTGGCTGTACAAGCTACTTTGCATCCCCGACAAGTGGCTTAAAAGGCTTAGGAATTAGCTTAATTACCAACTTGAGTGGTGTTTTTTGGGCAATGGTGATCATCTACGGTTCTACTTACGCTGGGCTAGAGATTCTTGGCTACGTAATTACTGCTGTTGTTGCGTTTTTCATGTGTATTCAAGCCAAGCAAGCTTGGTTAGCGTACATTCCTGGTACTTTCATTGGCTCATGCGCGACTTTCGCTGCTGATGGCAACTGGCAACTTGTCGTTCCATCACTGATCTTAGGTGGTGTGTTTGGTTACCTGATGAAAGCGACGGGACTTTGGTTACATGCGAAATCAGCCGCTACTTCTTCGCTTGCTGAGCAAGTACAGTAGTGAACCCCCGATCTTATTTGTATCCGCTGTGTATTGAGACTTATCCCGCTCAATACAGTTAATCAAAATTATTGATTCTTGATACGAGCACACCAAATTGGTGTGCTTTTTTTATGTTTGTATTTCCGTCCGCTTATCTGCAACACAAGTCATGGGCACGATCAGGTGTTGCCGTTCGCCATCGTTACTACTCGTTTTAGGGTCCAACGAAGCAAGACAGGGATGCATTCGACACCTCGTTCTTCGCAATGGGCAACGATAGCAAGGGCTAAATCTGGCTTCGCTTGTTTCTTCAAAACACGATTAACCACTTTTTTCGCAGGGATCGGGTGGTCATGAGGGATCTTAACAATGTCTTTAAAGAACAATTCGAACCCGTTGTTATACAAGAAGTGTTCAATGTCTCGATCTGGCAATTCGGTTAAGCGATGGCGTTCCTGATCATTATCTAAGTGCGCTCGAACCGTATGTGCGTATTTTTTCCCCGCGGGGTCTCCATCGGTAACAACGTGCCAATCAATCCCAAACTCTTTGGCCACTTTGATGAGTGACTTCAAACCAGACTGTGCAAACTCAACAATTTGAACACCCTCCGCCGCTAAATCATATCCGCATTGGCGGGCGAGTTCGTTAAATAGCCATACTTCAGTTTCTCCCTCAACCAATAACCAACAGCGAGCAAAGAGTGCACCAGCACGGTGGAAGCGAATGTGGAAGCCAATCCGTCTCAATTGATCGACACTAAAGCGGTTAGTATTGAGTGACTTTGCAACGGTCTTGTCTGATAAACGAACTAAACGTCGGATAGAGGCCAATGGAACAGAACCGAGCAAACGGGCACTGTTGGTGGTAAGAATTTTCTGCATTGGTAATAGCTGCAACAAACTCCAAGCACGCGATAAGTGGGTAGGGTGTAAACGACCTTCCGGATCTTCAATAATCAAAATAGGGCGAGCGCAGCGCCTCAAGTCGGTTGGACCTTTTGCTTGCAAATACGCGTTTAGTAAGCCCATTAAAAGCAATCGACTTTGTTTGTTGTTGGTTTCTTTAAGAAACTGCGCAAGGCCTTTTTCAGAGGAGGGGCTCGCATAGAACAATCCGTCGCGTGGCTTTCTTGGGTTGCCTTTTTTAACACTTCGGAAAGCAAAGTAGTGTTCAACCAAAGTTTGCATGGAGCCTAGACTACTTCGTACCTCACCTTTGTTGACGTGGCCGGGCATGGCAACTAAACGACGACAAGTGTTGTTAATCCGTTTTTCAATACGTGCATTTTTGCTGTCTCCATTGGTGGGAGGAGCAGGGAAACGACGTGAGTCTCGTAGACGAATCACTGGATGCAGCGTCATGAGTTCAACCGCGAGCTTTTCTGAATGGTGCAGTTGTTTTGGTTCGCCGTCGCAATCTAGAAAGGCGTACTTTGTCGTCGTGTTATGGCCGTCTCGCGTGGCACTTATACGGTAATAAATGACGTGCTCATTGTCTGCATTGATACACCATGTCGGCTTTATACGACGGTAACGACCAGCATTCACTTCTTGTTTATCTTGCGCCTTAAAACACAGGATAATTTGTAAATGCTGCGATTGCGGATGGGCGATGGCGTAGTCAACGTGGAAATCAGTCATCTCAAACTGATAAAGAGAACCGTCAGCAGGAAGGGCAAGCGAAAGCGCATCAAGTAATGATGATTTGCCCCAAGTATTTTCACCAATCAAGGTGGTGAGTTCGTCAAAAGAGAGTGAAAGGCGTTTGATGCCTCTAAACCCAGAGATTTCGATGCGTTCTAGTCTCATCTCACTCCTCCTTGCAATTATTTGAATTATAGAGAGTTCTTTTGCTTCTCCTAAGCATATATGAAATTGGTCTAATCGAGTTAAGCTCAGTTCACAAAATTAAGAGCATTCACCCTAGGAATGCAGACCGTTTAGGCGTAAAGTCGCTTTCATAATTGTACGCAAGATGAATCTTGATCACGTTAAAATGAAATGACAATTTCTCTGTTTCATAAAATTCATGATTCTGTCATGATTCAATTCTAATAATTAAAAGGAATGAAAAGAGAGAAGATGACAATGAATAAAAATCATAAGCCAGTCAGAATCAAACTGGCGCACATCAATGACACACATTCCTACTTTGAACCAACGTCATTACAACTAAAACTCAATATCGATAACGAACGTACACTGGAGCCTTACGTGAGCGCTGGTGGTTTTTCGCGTATTGCAACACGCGTAGAACAGCTTCGCGATGATGCTCAACGCCAAGGTCAGGGCATGTTGTTCCTTCATGCTGGTGACTGTTTTCAAGGCACGTTGTATTTTTCCCTATTTAAAGGCAAAGCAAACGCTGATCTGTTAAATGCTCTAAACATCGATGCCATGGCTTTAGGCAATCATGAATTAGATATGGGGAATGAGCCAGTCGCGTTGTTTTGTCAACGTACTCACTTTCCACTGCTTGCGGGCAATTGGGATTTGTCGAATGAGTTATCGAGCAAAGATCACCGTATGAGTGATTGTGATAATGTACTGAGCTTCGATACTGCAACTCAAAGTGCGCAATATTTGGTCAAAGAATTTGATGGCGAGAGAGTGGCCATTTTCGGTTTGTCTATTGATAAGATGAGCGACATCGCAAACCCAGATTCGGATACACCATTCATATCTGCAATTGAAACCGCAAAGCATACGGTTGAACAGATTAACCAAGCGGGTATCAAAAATATCATTCTTTTAAGCCACTTAGGTTACGAAGGCGATCTTGAATTAGCATCCAAAGTAGAAGGTATTGGCATTATTGTCGGCGGTCACAGTCATAGGTTACAGGGTGACTTTACCGCTATTGGTCTAGGTCAAGACGACCCTTATGGCATTAAAGTTAATGACACTTACGTTGTGCAAGCTGGTTATCATGCGCTGACGATGGGGCATTGTGTGCTTGAGTTTGATGAAAGCGGCAAACCGACCATGCTAAATGGCCAAAATGAGTTGTTGCTTGGACGTCGAATCTTTTGGGACTCAACGTTAAACGAGCAGCTCGATCAAGGTGTGTTTGAGGAAGCGTGTGACTTTATTCATGGTCAGCCAAATGTGGTGGTGTGTAAGAAGCACCCTGAAACACAGGCAATTTTGAGTGATAAATACATTCCGCGAGTGCGCAAGTTGCAAGCACAAGTCATTGCAAACGTAGTGCAGAAAAAGCGTCATGTTCGAGTGCCCGATGAATTCGGTGGTAGCGAGCTTGCGCCATCCGTTACACACTCCTTTCTTTATAGTTTGAACAAACGTGGTCATCAGGTTCAATTTGCAATTCATAATGCGGGTGGGGTGCGCACTTCTCTCAATCCGGGAAAGATCACCGTGGCAGATGTTGCCGGACGATTGTTGCCATTTGCCGTGCCAATCGGCTGTTATGATGTGCAAGGTAAAGCGATTCGTCTAGCATTGGAAGGCGCAATCAATAATGCACTCAACAATGGCGTTGAAGGCACTGGTTCTGGTAGCTACCCATATACGCATAACTTGAGCTTTGATTACGATGCGGGTGCGGCCAAAGGACAACGCATTAAAAAGTTAGAAATTTTTGATGGGGATCGTTGGTCACTGATTCAAGAAGAAGAGTGGTATCGCGGGGCATCCTCGGCCTACACAATGAAAGGTAAAGAAGGCTATGAGGCATTGCTGGATATGAAAGGTGAAGGGTTTGTGAGTAACCTTTCTATGGCCGATTGTTTCATTGAATTACTGACCGATGAACCAAACTGTTTGAACGAAAATCACAAAGTTTATTCCCAAAAGAACCAGTAAAGCTTATTGGTATCTTTTTTGCTCTCTTTCTGTTGCACATGCGATTAAGAGGGAAGAGAGTATGTGGAAAAAAGATTGGGCTGATGCAGCGGTCGTCGTTGCGTGGGTCGCGGTTTGGTCAACACTGGTTTATTTTGTACCATTAACTGGTTTGTAAACCCGATAAGTCATCAAAAAGGAGCACAGCAGTGCTCCTTTTTTTTATTTATCATCCAGTTGATAGGTGCTGCTGATAACCGTTCTTCACAAAATACTTTGTTTTTATCGATAAGTAATTTTTGTTGGAGATCGCTGCAGGCAGGGGTATGATGGCGGCGTTTGGGGAGTAGTTAGCGCAAGTTTATTTATCGTCATCTCGTTAAGCATCAGCTTATCCGGTAAATAAAGGTGATACTTGATTCATCAAGTCGTCACTTCAACGAGACCAACGCATTCATTGATTAGCAGACACATGGGTAATGTGACTGCTGGTTTGTATTGTTTGCGGAAGGTCAGCCCGAATAATGTCCTTCCGCACGGGAGGAAGCATGTCTCTTATCGAAAATACCACCCAATTATCCCAGTCTGTTCCACTGCAAGAATCACTGACAATGTACGGTGTATTCGGCCTATTTACTTTGGTTTTAGTCGCTCTCGATATCTATCAGACTCGTGGCGGCGTGATTACCATGAAAAAAGCGATTGGTTGGAGCGTATTCTGGTTCTTATTAGCGTTTGTCTTTGCAGGTTCTATCTATTTCTTTTGGGATTATTACGCGCCTCATAGCGTTTATACTCACGAAAAGGCGACCATATCATTTTGCTTGAGAAATCGTTAAGTGTCGACAACTTGTTTGTTTTTGCGATTATCTTTGCGCAATACAAGGTGCCAGAACATTTACGTCCTCGTGCTTTACTGTGGGGTGTCATTGGTGCGTTAGTGCTACGTGCAATCATGATTGCTGTTGGTGCGCAGTTGTTGGCTCAATACCACTGGGTGCTTTACCTATTCGCGGCATTCCTAATTTGGACTGGTATCAAGTTAGCGCGAGATAAAGGCGAAGAAGAAGAGGTGAACCCTTATCCTGAGCAATTCATTCGCAAGTTCTTGCCAGTGACAGACGAGTATCAAGGCAACCACTTGATCTTAAAACAAGCAGGTAAGTGGGTTGCAACGCCAATGTTGATCGTTGTTGGTGTGATTGCGGTGATGGACGTTATGTTCGCTCTGGATTCTATCCCTGCGATCTTCGCTGTCACACGCGAACCGTTCCTAGTTTTAGCGGCAAACGTATTTGCTCTACTTGGCTTACGTTCATTGTACTTTGTACTTCAAGCGATGTTGGATAAGTTTGTTTACCTAAAACCAGCGTTGTCAGTCATCATGATCTTTATCGGTATCAAGATGCTGCTAGTTGGAACTCAATATGAAATCCCGACGGTTTGGTCATTAACGTTCTTGGTTACGGTCATGACGGCGGCGGTTATTGCGTCTATTTATAAGAACAAATCTAACGATAATTCTAGCGTTAATATTACTAATCAGAACTCTTGATGATTTTGTAAATTCAAAAACACTGGAAAACGATTTCAGTTAAAAAAATGTTGCATTTAAACTTGGATTTACCTACGTAAATCCAAGTTATTCAACTAAAGATTTCAATTTATGAATAACTATTCATTTTAGTGGCTTTTGTATTCTGGGTATTTGTAAATACCTTGTTTCATTAGAAAAACTAATTTGAATGAGCAAATTTTGTCATTTTTTGCTCAATGAAAAAATGACTAATATACAACCAACGAAACAAATTACTGCTTTTAAAGAGAGGCAATCATGGCACAAGCAATGCAAATGACAAATGTAGCTTTACCAACCTCTATGGATAAGAAAACCTACTCGGTTAACTTCAAAGGATTGATTGCTCACCTACTAGACATTCTTTTTGTAGACAATTCTGCACCTCGCAGCTATTACGCAGAAGATTTGTCAGCACATATTCAGAAAGATATCGGTATGTATCGTTAATCTGAATATAAAGCGAATTCGAAATGCCGGCTTAATTTGCCGGCATTTTTGTATCTGAAATCTACACTTGTAAAACAGTATTGAAAGCTATCTTTAGGTAGCACGGTCATAGTCAGTAGTTACAAGAAGGAACTGTCTATGATTGCTATATCAACTTTGTCTATTCTAGCGAGCCTTTCTGCTTCTCAAATATGGTCTCATGAGGGTCGGCCTGCCCAAGTCATCGAACTGTTTACTTCAGAAGGTTGCTCTAGTTGTCCACCTGCAGACAAATACCTTTCCACGTTCGAATCCAACCCTGATTTGTGGGGAAAGTACATTCCCATTGCCTACCACGTTGACTATTGGGACTATCTTGGCTGGAAAGACAAATTTGCAAAGCCTGAATTCTCTCAGCTGCAACGTTTGTATCGTGCTTATGGCGCGGTGGGGAGTGTTTATACTCCGGCATTTGTCGTTGATGGTAAAGAATGGCGCGGCTTCTTCAACTGGCGTGAGCGTGTGTTACCAAGCAATCACAACGATAAAGCCCAATCTTTGGTTCTAGAGCGATCTGGCAACCAATTCACCCTACGATTTGAAGAGGTGGGTATGTATGATGCGGCGATTGTATTTCTCTCAAATAATGAAACCACACCAGTGAAAAGGGGTGAGAATAGAGGTAAAGTCCTTGAGCATAATTTTGTGGTATTAGAGAAACAACAAAGTCGTTCAGAGAATGGACAGTGGACGTTTAAGCTCAGTCAACCGTTAGATAATATTGATGCCGTTGCGGCGTGGGTGACTGAGCCTAGTACCTTTAACCGCGTACAGACGGTTGCAGGAGACATTGATTAGAATGTTTACACTGCGTTTTTCCAATCCACCAACGCTTTGATGTGTTCTGGGCCGATACCGCAGCATCCACCAATGACGGTTGCTCCTTTTGCATACCATTCTTTGGCAAATTCGACGTATTCTTTTGGAGTAAGTTCGCGCATGGACTGAAGTGCACTATTCGCTTCATGATCAGATTTAATTGCAGTAAAGTTATTTGCATAAACGCCAATATCAATATTGCTCTTGTGTTTGTTTAAGATAGCGTTGGTGTCGCTGACTGCTTTTGCCATTACCTCTGGTACCGAACAGTTGAAGTATATACCACGTGTATTAACCGAAGCATTGGCCACCACTTGTTCAATGGCTTGCGTTACGGTTTCTCCGGAACGAAGGAGTGCGGTGCTTGACACGTCGTCGTTGAGAGAAAAAGCATAAACGACCGGTTTATTGCTGCTATTAAAGACGTTTTGCAAACAAGTGAGCTCCTCTAGGCTGCAGATCGTTTCCGCAATCCAGATCGCGACATAGTCATCTTGTGCTTTCAGTAACGTTTCGAAGATCTGTTCGCCTTGCTCTTTTTCAAACAGGTCAGGGCGATAGCTACCAAATGCGGGGGGAATACAGCCTGCGACGACAATGTCGTTTGGTGATTGATTTGCGCATTCTTGTGCAATCTGAGCCGCTTGACGAGCAAGTTCACTACCACGTTGTTCGTAGAGTGTTTCACCAAGATGAAACGGTACACAAGCATAACTGTTGGCGATAATGATCTCCGCCCCAGCATTGATAAAGCTTTGGTGCGCCTGATAGACGTACTCGGGAGATTCAATCAGAGCTTGAGCGCTCCATTGTGGCTGCGAGAAAGGTGCCCCAATGCGTTTGAGTTCACGGCCCATACCACCATCAAGAATGGTTAACTTCTTCATACAACAATCCATCTTAATTTGTTCCTTCTCGAACCATAATCGAAAATGCTTGAGAGCGAAAGCGAGGAATGACAGCGATAAAATAGATAAGTAGAAGAAAGCGGAAGTTAGAAACGAAAACGGGGTCCCAATTGGAACCCCGTTAAACTTCGAAAGTAATATCGAGATTACTTCTTACGGCAGTACTCAGCGATCACGTACATTGACTGACCGCCGTTTGCCTTACCTGAAACAAGTTTAGGATCATCACCAAGGCTGATACCACGAATAACAGTACCTTGTTTGATTACTTGGTTTGTACCTTTAACTGGTAGGTCTTTGATTACGGTTACGTCGTCACCTTTTTTAAGTTCAGTGCCGTTGCAGTCAACCGTTTTGTCGTCAGCAGACATACCTTTCATTGCCCAGTTCATTTGCTCTTCTTCCATGTACATCATGTCAAGAGCATCTTGAGCCCAGCTTTCAGAGTTTAGGCGAGTAAGTTGGCGCCATGCAGTGACTTGTACCGCTGGTACTTGGCTCCACATGCTGTCGTTTAGGCAGCGCCAGTGGTTAATGTCTTTAGGATCTTCGATCTCACCATGACACTTATCACAAACCATGATAGCAGTATCAACAGTCACGTTACCGTGTGGTGGAACAGCAAATGCTGTTAGTTGAGATTCAGAAGAACACAGTTCACATTTTGACTCGCAGCGAGCAAGCAAAGTAGCTTCGATAGACATAAGGACTCACCTTAGTAATGTTTTTTTGGTGGCGGTATTATCCACTTTATCCTGAGAAATAAAAGGGTGTTAGAGAATTAAAGGCGAGATTTTACAATATTCCAACCTGAAAGGAGTGAAGATGTAAAATATTCGCTAACCAAATAATAGTGAGAATATAAATAAGGGTGTTGATTGTTTTGAATGATGAATTAGTTGCATTGATAAAGGCTATTGGTTTCAAGTTGAGTTATTCAGGGTGAATGAGAAGTGCCCTCTGTTTTCCAGAGGGCACTGTGTTTTATCGTTCAATGATCTGTACAACTTGGTCTTTAGAAATGCTCATTTCTTTTCCATCTACGTCCTCATATTCGTACATACCAGTATCTTCATTGAGATCTGGCTTGCCGTAAGAGGTAATGATTTTCCCTTCATTCGTTGACATAAGATATTGGCTGCTACCGCAAGCGGCAAGAAGTAGTGCAGTGGCAATCACGGTCAATACGCGCATAGAGTTTTCCTTTTTAAACAAGTGAGTTAGACAAAGACATCGACTTAACTATAGCAGAGGAAATATGAGTGGGTTTGAATAGCACTGAAACGAAAAAGCCCAGTCGAAACTGGGCTTTGGTATTGCTAAAGATACTTACTTAAGTACAGAGGTATTGGTGACACCAGTTAACATATCATCCATTAGGAAGTCAGCATTTTCCATCTGCATTTCTACATGATGGTCTAAGTCAGCCAGTGTTCCCCCCGGGGATGCAAACGTGCTGTGTGTCGCTGTCGCATTAAATTGAACAAAGCTAGCAGAAGGAGATACCGCAGTATTTGCACTGTTCACAGTCGTTAGCCCAAGTTTAGCCGCAAGAGGTTCAGTACCCGCGAATGGTGCGTTTGCAACATTGTTTGGTACGGTATCGTCACCATCGACTTCTGTCATAAAGAATGGTGTTGATAGCGAACCTGAAGCCATTAGGTCACTCGCGTTAGTAAATGGATCAACCGTATCTAACGTCGTTTGTGCCGCATAGATAAAGCTAGAGAAGCCAGCGTTTAATTTAGCTAAGTCTTCAGCACTCGCGTTTGCTTCAAAAAACTCGTAACACTCTTTGTCTGACTTTCCGGTACAAGATGCATCAGCGTAATCAGCGTAGTCTGCTGATGCTGCATAAGCTAAGTTGTGTTTGATCTGCGGGCCAAAGTTAGACGAACCAAGCAGTAGGTTACCAATTTGGCCACCTGCGTTTTGAATTGATGCGCCGCTGAATGTGTACAACGCGTCTGCCGTTGGGCTACCCAATGTGTTGTTCGCCGCTGCTACTGCAGAAGTACCGACGATACCACCCAATGAGTGACCAAGCATCTTCACTTTTGAACCCGTCATCGGGTTAAAGCCTTGAAGCGGGCTGCTTGCCAGAAGGCCAGCTTGCGCTGAAACAACTAAGCTTACACGTAAACCCAGCACATCGAGCACGCTTTGGCGAAGGTTATCACGCGCCACTGCTAGGTTAGAAAGGTTCAGGTAAGCCAGTACATCTGCGTTGGCAGAGCGTTGGTCATCTAAACTACGAGTACCATGGATTGGTAGATCGATTGCAATAACAGCAACACCTGCTTTAACCATATTAAAAGCAAAAGAGTACGCATTTTCTTTAGCTGATGTAATACCGTGTTGGTAAATCACGACATCTGTAGGTGTGCCAGTTTGCGGTGTAAACAACAAGAACTCTACGTCTTCGAGTGATTTAACCTCTGGTACAGGTGAATAACGAGTGATAATACGGTCGCTATCCAATTGTGTTCCGTCCGTTAGATACAGAGTCGAACCAACAAGCTTTAACTGCTCTGTCGGGTCCGTAGCTAACTTAGTGACATCTACAGGATCATCGGCAAATACACCTGTAGAAAGCTGTTGAACCATGTTCGCTTGTTCGCCTTCATCCGCTAGTGCAGCACTGACTTTAGCAAGGCTAGGCATTGCAGAAACCATTGGTTGCATGTTCCAGTAAGCGCCTTTCTCTAGATAATGAGGCAGTTTTGCAACACCTTGTGTCACATTGACCGCCACGTTAGCGCCAGCATATAAACCTTTGATTGCTGTTTTAGCTGCATCCAGGTCACTAACGTACTTGTTAAAGTCTTCATCAGCGTCAAGTGCTGTAATAAAGTCTTGTGTCGTCCCCATTGTCAGAGTGTATGCGGTAGAAAGGTCAATAGCACCTTCATTTGCGTCGTTTTTGTACACAGTATTTAACGTATTAGCACCAGTAGCAAAACCGGTTGCCGTGACGCCTTTCACAGCAGCAAGCGTATCGCCTACAGATTGTGTGCTAAACCATGATGAGTAAACAATATCAGCAGGGTTGACACTTGCGAGTCCGAAAATACCCTCTACTGCTGTCGTTGCTGCCTGTACTGAAGCTAAGTCACCAGTCTCATAAACGATCTCTTTCGTTTTACCTGTCGCATAGCTTCCTGACGTACCAATTGGATTTCCGTTTACGTCTTGAATCGCTTGAGTTACCGCGAAGATGTATTCGCCAGATTCGTCCAAAGAGTTCATAAACTGAATGTACAGAGAATTGCCGCTCGCTTGTACAACGTAGTCAGTACCCAGCGTAAGTACTTTTTCGATTGGGTTTGAAGCGCCATCCCAATCGGTAAGACGTTGGTTTATCTTAATAACGCTGATACCAGAAGTAACAAGGCCGTCAGCAAAACCATCGCCATTGAAGTTAAGAACGATTGGCATAGACGTTGACCAACCATCCATTGTGTTCATGGCAGCTAGGGGATTGGTTAATGCATCGTCCCCGCCTGTTGGAAGGCCAAGCGTTCCGTCTGTGCTATCCATCAATAAGTAAGATGGCGCAGGAACGTCTGCATCTGCACCTTGCAATGTAAAGCTAATCGATGTGTTGCGGTCAAGTAGCGCTTGTACTTCGGGCTCAAACGTCGGCGTATCTGATGTACCAGAGCTCGATGTATTGTCACCACAACCTGCAAGTAGGATTGCAGAACAAAGCAGTGATAGTTTAAACGTATGTTTCATTGGTTTACTCCGTTAATCCTAATTACTTGAACGTGTAGTTCATTTGTACAGCACTGATGTAGGCCGTACCTTCTGAATCAAAAGTGATCTCTTGATCCGCGGCGTTGGTTTCAGTAAACGAGCCAGACTTACTCTTGACGAAAGCAAAACCTGCATCGAAGGTTAGGTTTTCTTTCATTGCATAAGTCACGCCTGCGCTGTACCAAAAACGGTCGCTATCAGGGATACTCAATGTGGCTTCACCGGCTTGCTCGTCATAGGCGATACCCGCGCGAAGTGTCCATTGGTTGTTCAGAGTGTATGTACCACCGAAGGAGTAACGGTTGTTGTCTTCGTATTTTTCAGGTTTGAAGAAGCAGACACCACCAGCACAATCTTTACTGGTTGCTTTTAATTCTTTAAATGTGCTCCAGTCCGTTTGTTGCCATCCGTAATGGATCGCCCACGTTTCGTTTAACTGATGGAATGCAGAAAGTTCGATAATAGACGGAAGAGAAATTTGCAGACGGCCATCTACTTTTGCAGCGTTGGCGACACCAGAGTCATAGCTGCTGAATTCACCTTCATCAAAGTCAAGGTCCACTTTAGAGCGGTAACCAAAGCCAAAGCGGTTGTTTTCATCCAGCTCGTATAAAGCGCCAATGTTCCAACCCCAAGCAAACGTGTCGCCTTCCATACCAATGAGGTTGTCTGATTTCTTGCTGTCAGGACCAAATAGCGGAGCAAGTGCACCTTTGTGGCGAGTTAACTCTGCGTGTGCGTATACCAAGTTAATACCACCACCAACGCTGAATTGCTCGTTAATGCGATAAGCGATATTAGGGTTTAGGTTGACGGAAAGTAGGGAGGTATCACCCGCCATATCACCGGCAGAGATGTCATCTGGGTAATCAGTAGCAACACCATAGGTAGTGAACATACCAATACCCCAAGCCCATTGATCATTGATTGGGCTGATGTAGTAACCCGCTGGAACGATTTGTAGCGGAGCCACGTCGTCAGCGTGCTCTTTATGGTAAGTGTCGTAGACGTTAACTTCAGGGTCGACAATAGACAGTGCACCTGAAAATTGAGCTTCTTTAAAAAGTGTCATCGCAGCTGGGTTACGTGCTAATACGCTTGCATTATCCGCAACCGCGCCTTCACCTGAAAATGCTCTACCAAGACCAGATGCCGAGTGCTCAGCAACCTGAAAGCCCGCCGATTGGGCATTACACGCAAACAATATTGAAATTGTAAGCAGAGAGCAGTGCTTCTTGTTCATCCTTGACCCTCCTAGGGTGTCATTATGTTAGACCGAAGTCTTTGTAATTGTTGTGTAGCGATTACACCAGCTGTTGTCGGTTCGAATTACAACTGCGATGTAACGATAATGTTAATTGTATGTTTATTAACTTGTCAAAGATCATACCTATATTACGTTTTAAATTTGATGCATAGGTCAAATGGTATTTAGTAAGGCCATGTATTATGGTGATATTTTTATAACAAATGGTACGACCAGAGTTTTTTTGTAAATCTGATGGTTAAATGATAGTCAAACACTAGTTGTTAACATGCTTTTCGTTCGATTCCTTTACAGGCATAATCCGCACTTCGTGTTTATCGCATTGGGAATAGCGTGGAATTACTACACATTGAATTTCTTGGGAGACCATTGAGATTAGAAGGGTCAATGGCTGGATGGCAGCAGTTGTTTTGGGATAACACTTTGGTATCGCAAATTGATGCCAGTGAGGATGATTCAGGCAAAACCTCACATCAATTTAAGCTTTCTTCAGCGGAAGAGATCTTATCTTGCCAACTCGACTGTGAGCTAAATTGGCAACCGTTTGATTTCAAATATCAAGCGTTTGTCGACGATGTTTTGGTTACCGAAGGGACAAGAAACGAAAAAGACATTGAGCGTCAGATACCGGTTGAAGCGCCGCCAACCGAAAAGCGTTTTAGTTTAATTGGTATGGTGTCACTGGGGATGAAAGCACTGAAGAGTGCGAAAGTCATCAAGGTCGCACTTGCATCGGCAAGTCTAGCAGCGTACTCCTGGTTATTTTCCATTGAGTTTGCTTTGGCATTGTTGGCGTGTCTTGTTTTTCACGAATACGGGCACATTAAGGCGATGAAGTACTTCGGCATGAAGACCAAAGGAATTTATCTCATCCCGTTTCTTGGTGGTTTAGCGCTGAGTGATGAAAAGATAAATACTCGATGGCAAGACGTGGTTATTTCTATAATGGGGCCGTTCTTTGGCTTGGTGCTTAGTATCATTTTCACCGTTCTTTACTGGATGACTGGAGAAATGATCTTCGCAGGGTTGGCAGTGTTTAATGCACTGTTAAACCTTTTCAACCTATTGCCGATTCTACCTTTAGATGGTGGTCACGTCTTAAAAAGTATTACCTTTTCAATGAACACTTGGGTCGGGCTTGTCGGTAGTATTCTTGCAGCATTGTTTGGAATCTATATCAGTTACACGTTTGGTTTAACGTTATTAGGGTTTCTATTAATGATGGGCATGTTGGAAGTGGTAATGGAATGGCGAACGCGACATCATAGCCACTTATTGCCGTTAACTCGTTATGGCCAACTGTTCTCGTTTGCATGGTACTTAGTATCCGTCGGTGGTTTTGTGGCGATCATTTGGTACTTTGCTGGGTTAGGAGATAGCTTACTCAGTTTGCCATTGCAAATTCTGGGCACCTAATTTTCGCTCTCGAGCTGACCAATCTCATCTGAAGCAGGGACCATAAAGGCAAGAGCTAAAAAGAAAGCTCCGGTAGGTTTTAGCCTAACGGAGCTTTCGTGTTTTTGGTGTTAGATTAATTATGTATTTTTACGTAATACAACCTAAAACATTAAATTACCCGCACTTCGGAGCTTTCACGGTAGAAGCTGGCAAGGTTTTAATGGTGGCCTGCAAATCTCTGATACGAGTGTTATGCGATGGGTGAGTTGAGAAGAATTCAGGTGGTTGCGCACCACCGGCTTTGCCCATATTTTGCCAAAGATCGACGCTCTGATTCGGGTCGAATCCCGCCTTTGCCATAAAGCCAAGGCCAACAATATCCGCTTCCGACTCTTGAGTTCTACCATAAGGAAGAATCACACCATACTGAACACCAACACCTAATGCCGCCATGGTCATTTGCTGGTATTGCTTGTATTCAGAGGCGCCAATTGCAACATTAGCAAGGGACAACCCTGCGTTGGTGAGTTGGCTTTGAGAGAGGCGTTCGTTACTGTGATCCGCTAGGACGTGAGCAACCTCGTGGCCAATAACGGTTGCGAGTTGGTCTTGGTTTTTAGCGACTTTCAACAGTCCTGTGTATACGCCAATTTTGCCACCGGGTAACGCAAAGGCGTTCACTTGGTCACTATCAAAGACAACCACTTCCCAATCTTTAAACCCAGCTTGTGGTGGAATGGTATCAGTGATTTGTTTTGCAACACATTGAACGTATACATTGGTTTTCTTGTCTTTGCTGATCGGGATCTCTTTTTTCATTTGATCAAACGATTTTGCACCAAGTGAAGACATTTCTTGATCAGAAAACATTAAAATCTGATTGCGGCCAGTAGGGGAAGAACTGCACGCTGTTAAGCCAGCTATAGTGAAAAGCACTGATGCTTTAATCCATGTTCTCATAGTGGGTTCCATATAAATATTTTCTGTTTTGTACCAATAGTATAACGCTTAGTAAAGAAACTTTAAGCCATTATGTTGATCACGTTGAACGATGTGTTTCGTCTTGAAGTGATGTTACGATCGGGACTATCCTAGAGGCACTTCAAATCGAGATTGCCAGTGGTTGTAACTGGTTAGAATAAGAGCGAAAACATGAGTATTTGGAAAAAGCCAATGAGCTTGGAGGTTCTTAACGCTACGTCTAAGAACACCATGATGGAACATCTGCAAATCGTCTATACCGACTTCACTGACGACTCGCTTACCGCGACCATGCCTGTGTGCAGCTTTACTCATCAGCCATTAGGGATGCTTCATGGTGGTGCATCGGTTGTGTTAGCAGAAACGTTAGGCTCACTTGCCGCTAATTTCTGTGTGGGCGAAGGCAGTTACTGCGTTGGCTTAGACATTAATGCCAACCATGTGCGTGCGATGAGAAGCGGTTACGTTATTGGGACGGCTACACCAGTGCATTTAGGCGTATCTACACAAGTTTGGCAGATCAATATTACCGACGAACGAGAACGTTTGGTTTGCACCAGTCGTTTGACCATTGCAGTCAAACATCAAAAAGAAAAGACAGCGTAATTCAACGAAGGTAAGGCATGGTTATCGAATTTTCTCTGGGTAAGATCATCGCAACCCAACGTGAAATTGTCATCAAGTTAACCGGTTCGGGTATGGTTACGATGCAAGCCCAAACTGATGCAATTCAATTGCTTGGTCGTGGTGCGAATGTGGTGTTAGCACATGGCGCAGAAACAAAATGGTCGATCAAACTCGACGATGAAGATCAATTACGCCAAGTAGCGCAAGAAATTGGTATCGACATTCAATAATTTCACTCCCGAGGTTTGCACTTTTTGCAAAAAATGAGGAAACTTAGTTTATCGCAATGAAAACTAAAATTTCCTCTTTATGAGCAGTCCTCGTTTACGTGTTCAATTCGAAACACTGTTTGAAAAATTTTCTGGTAATGACACGGAAGTTCAACTCGAAGACATTACCGAAGCGCTCTTTTGTACTCGACGTAATGCCCGAATCGTTCTCAATAAATTAGAGGAAGAAGGGTGGATTGAGTGGCATCCTGCCGCTGGTCGAGGAAAACTCTCTAAACTTGTCTTTAAACGTAATCGCAGTGACGTGAGTGAAAACTTGGCTCGTCGTTATCTTGATGAAGGAAAAATTGGGCAAGCTTTAGAAGCGTTAGACAATGATGCCGCCAAACTGACTCAGGTAATCCAAGGCTACCTTGGTTTGCAGCACCGTCAGGGTGAGCAAGTCGTCCGTTTGCCTTACTATCGGCCATTAGCCATGTTGAATCCTCAGAAACCGATGCGTCGGTCTGAGCAACATATTGCCCGACAAGTATTCAGCGGTTTGACTAAGCTCGACGACAACGAACAACTGCAGCCGGATTTGGCGCACTATTGGGAAGCGCTATCCGATACCCATTGGCGTTTTTATTTGCGCCGAGGTGTTCGTTTCCATAATGGAGAGTTGCTCACGACGGACTGTGTTATTGAAAGCATTTATGCATTGAGTGGCTTGAATCTGTTTTCTCATATAGAAAAAGTGATTTCACCAGAACCGTGGACGGTGGACATCCATCTTGTACGTCCTGATAAGTATTTGCCCCTCGCGTTGAGTGAGTCTCAGGCGAAAGTCCTGCTTCCCAAGACGCTTCGCTCAGAAGAGTTTGATCGAAAACCCGTCGGTACAGGGCCATTTCAAGTCAAAGTAAACGATGACAAACGACTAATATTAACAGCGTTTGACGGTTATTTTGGACTACGTCCACTACTTGACCAAGTCGAAGTCTGGGTGATTGATGAAGCGTACTCTTCGATGGTTTACCCAAGCTTGTCAAAACCACAAATGGACAAACAAGCCTCCACCGACGAAGTCGAACTGGACCCAGGCTGTACCTTTTTACTACTCAATAAAAACAAAGGGATAGCGAAAGATCCACGTTGGGCAGAGTTCCTAAGTCAGGTATTGAACAGCTATCAAATTTACTCTCTTGTGCCACAAGATAAGGTCATCGAACTCGGAGTGCTACAAGCATTTGGATTGAAACCTGGTTGGATAGATCTTAAGCCGACAATGGGAGGTGATGCGCCTCAAAAAGAGAAAACGATTTGTGTTGCTTATCAGAAAAAACACCCAATGTTTCCGGTCATCGGGAAGGCCATTAAAACACTGTTAAAGCCGCATGGTATCGATGTAGATTTCATTCGCTATGATACTCAGCCGCCTTCCCCAGAAGAAGTGGATATTTGGATTAAAGCCATGGGCATTGCCACAAATCGCAATGATGCACTAGCAGGTTGGCTACTAGACTACAGTGATATCGATAAATTTAGCGCAGGGTACGACTTTTCTGGATGGGCAACGCTGGTGGATCAGTGGCGAGCAGGGCAACACAATGATTTTCCTGCACGAGAGCTTGGTCGACAATTAGTGAAAAGTTGCCAAGTCATCCCGATGTTCCACTGCTGGCTTGGCGTAAACAAAGACCACAGTGGCGCATTACAAAACGCCAAATGCAACGCACTAGGCTGGTTCGACTTTAGCAATGTATGGGTAAAACCAGAAATAGAGAAAAATGGCGAAACCGAATAAAAAACAACCGACAAAAACCGTCGAAATATACTGCGCAAAATGCAAAGCTCAGCTGTTTAAATACCGTAAAGGAGGAAAGGGGGCTTTGGTCAAATGTTTTAAAGAACGTATTGTCGAAGACTTCACTAAAGTGCCGTGTGTTTGTCCGGGTTGCGAGCAAGAGTTTGCACGAGATACGTTGGTAAGAGGAACGCCCGCCTTCAAGATGATTGGCGGTAAGGTCACGATGAAATAAGAGTCAGTTATGAACGAACAACACGATTACTGCATGGTACTGAGTACAGCGGGTACACAACAAAACCGAGATGAAATTATCAACGGTCTACTAGAGGCTAAACTCGCTGCGTGCATTCAAACTATGCCAATAGAAAGTCATTATGTGTGGAAAGGGGAAATTTGCAGCGATAACGAATGGCTCATGGTGATTAAGACGCGGCGTGATTTGTATGCATTAGTGGAAGACAAAATAAAAGACCTGCACGAATATGAAGTTGCTCAAATCGTACAGGTCCCAATTGTCGAAGGGTTTAATCCGTATTTAGAATGGCTTCGCCAATCGACGTTGAGTTGTCAGTAATAACAAAGAAACTATCGCACCCATGGTGTCGCACAACATGTCTTTCTGGGCATCCCAAATATCGCCCTGTGATCCCAGAAAGGCAATGCCTTCATCTCCACCTGCAATCGCGGCGTACCACCATTCAATGATCTCGTAGCCAGCCGCTAAAGACATGATTGCAAACAAAGCAAACCAAGAAGCGAAGCTTGCGCTGATTTTCTTTTTATTAATCAGATATTCAGCGATTGGGTATGCGTATAAGCCAATAGAAAAGTGCGCGACTCGGTCGAAGTTGTTGCGCTCAGATCCAATCAAATTGTTAAACCAGTCAAAGGGGACTTCTGCGAACGTGTATTTTGCGCCAATGGTATGTAAGCAAAGCCAAATGAACATCAATACGTAAGCGGTGTTACTGAATTGGTAACGAATAGACAGTGCCCAAATCGCGATGAGAATACCAATGGCTGGTACGATTTCGGCAAACCACACCGCTCGAGAGCTCGGCTCTAACGCTGAAAACAGAAATACGACGGCATAGAAAATGGTTAAACCCAATAAGGTAGAAGTATTCTTCATAGAGAAATTGATCCTTCAATTAAATACTGACGTTATGATTACACTTAATTGAACGCTGTGCAATTGTTTGTTTTATCAAAATAATGATTACTGTTTTTGTTGATATATTGGCAAACTGCTCAACAATAAAACGTTTGCGCGGAAACATTTCATTAAAGTTTGATTTACAACATGCCCATCCATAGAATTCACGACTCAGTCTAATAAAAAAGAAGTAAAGTCATGAAACTGGAAACTGTCGATTATCTTGCTGACGATGCTGCTCAACAGTTCGTCACCTCACTACGTGAAACTGGGTTCGGTGTATTAAAAAACCACCCAATCCCACAAGAGCTGGTCGAGTCAATTTACAAAAACTGGTACGAGTTTTTCAGCTCAGCGCAAAAAAACGATTTCCAATTTAATGTTGAAACACAAGACGGTTATTTTCCACCTTCCGTTTCTGAAGTTGCGAAAGGCCACAGCGTAAAAGACATCAAAGAGTACTTCCATGTATACCCATGGGGTCAGATCCCTGTGCAGCTAGAAAAAGAAATCTTAGAGTATTACGAACGTGCGAACGCATTTGCTCAAGAATTACTTGGCTGGGTAGAAGAGTACGCACCGAAAGAGGTTCAAGAGAAGTTTTCTATTGCGCTGTCTGAAATGATCAACAATAGCGACAAAACATTGCTACGCGTTTTGCATTACCCACCAATGACGGGTGAAGAAGAACCGGGAGCAATTCGCGCTGCGGCTCATGAAGACATCAACTTACTCACGGTGCTGCCTGCGGCAAATGAGCCGGGCTTGCAAGTTAAGAGCAAAGAAGGTGATTGGTTAGATGTGCCTTGTGACTTTGGTAATATGATCATCAACATTGGTGACATGCTACAAGAAGCGTCAGGGGGTTACTTCCCATCAACGACACACCGAGTCATCAACCCAACGGGTGGTCGTCAAGAGAACTCCCGCATTTCTTTGCCGTTATTCCTCCATCCAAAGCCTGATACAGTGCTTTCGGAACGTTACACAGCACATAGTTACCTGATGGAACGACTACGAGAACTCGGCGTTATTTAAACCAATGAGATCTTCGTTCAAAAGGCCGACCGTTTCTTACTGTCGGCCTTTTTGTGTTTATGGTACAAATTGACTAGCTTTAGAGAATACACCGTGAAAACAAAGAGGATACATGGACGAACAACATGACGTTTGCCAACGTGGTCATCATGATATGGAAAACCCATTGTTATGGCCGATTCTCGAAATCCTCAAAAAGAAACCTTCAGGCTGGAAAGTGCATACTCTAGCTCATGAATTAAGTGAGCATGGTTACATTGCCCAATTAGACTCATCTCCAGATAAAGATCTCTTCAAACGTAACTTCTTGTTGATGAATGCGCTCTTTCAATTACAAGAAACGTTATATCCAGAAGGTTGGCTGCAAGTTGAAGCCATGGACATCGTGTTAATGTCCTCATTAGAAGCTACGCGCCATACTATCGATACGACGAATCCGTTACGAGAATACTACCTCGACTGGAGTAATTATGAAGCCAACGAAGGAGAGGTACGCCGATTGCTGAATGACTTTTGGAATCGCTATCAACACTTCATTGGTGGCTCATCCAGTTCTTGTATTGATAGGTCCAAAGCGTTGAGTCTGTTTGAGTTAGGGCGTGACGCGACAAGAGTGGAGATCCGTAGGCAATGGCGAAAATTAGCGTTGCGTTGGCATCCAGATAGAGAAAACGGCAGCGCAGAACGCTTTCGTGTGCTGTGTGATGCGTGGAACGTATTAAGAAACGGATAGTTAACTAACCTGAGATCGGTTT
>NZ_MDAW01000099.1:0-9018 GCF_002875385.1 Vibrio sp. 10N.222.52.B12
GTGAGGCGGACCATATAATTAACCCCGAGCATAACTCGGGGTTTCTTCTTAATCGAATCCGTTAAAACAGATTATTTACCTGCACGAGAAGCGCGTTTACGGTCGCTTTCTGTTAGGAATTTCTTACGGATACGGATGCTTTCTGGCGTTACTTCTACTAGTTCATCTTCATCAATAAACTCTAGAGCTTGCTCAAGAGTGTGCTTGATTGGTGGAGTTAGAACCTGAGCGTCATCAGTACCAGATGCACGAACGTTGGTTAGCTGCTTACCTTTCAGAGCGTTTACTGTTAGGTCGTTATCGCGGCTATGAATACCGATAACCATGCCTTCGTAAACTTCTACACCGTGACCGATAAATAGGCGACCACGTTCTTGAAGGTTAAACAGTGCGTTAGTCAGTGCTTTACCCATTGCGTTAGCGATTAGTACGCCGTTGATACGCTGACCGATGTTACCGCCTTTGTGTGGGCCGTAGTGATCAAACGTATGGTAAAGAAGACCAGAACCTGACGTTAGCGTCATGAATTCAGTTTGGAAACCGATCAAGCCACGAGAAGGCATATCGAAGTCCATGCGCACACGGCCTTTACCGTCTGGTGCCATGTCTTTCAGCTCACCTTTACGTAGACCGATGTTTTCCATGATGCCGCCTTGGTGCTCTTCAAGAACATCAATCGTTACTGTTTCAAACGGTTCCATTAGCTGACCATCTTCTTCTTTGATGATTACTTCTGGACGAGATACAGCAAGCTCAAAGCCTTCGCGACGCATATTTTCGATCAGGATAGATAGGTGAAGTTCACCACGGCCTGAAACGCGGAATTTGTCTGGATCGTCTGTTTGCTCAACGCGCAGTGCTACGTTGTGTACCAATTCTTTCTCTAGACGCTCAAGGATGTTACGTGAAGTTACGAATTTACCTTCTTTACCCGCGAATGGAGACGTGTTTACTTGGAACGTCATCGTTACTGTTGGTTCATCAACAGAAAGTGCTGGTAGCGCTTCAACTTGGTTTTGAGCACAAATAGTGTCAGAGATTTTCAGCTCACCAAGACCAGTGATTGCAATGATATCACCAGCGTTCGCTTGCTCAACTTCGTGACGCTCTAGACCAAGGTAACCCATTACCGTACCCACTTTACCGTTGCGCGTTTTACCGTCAGCACCGATAACTGTTACTTGTTGGTTTGGCTTAACGCTACCACGAGTTACACGAGCAACACCGATAACACCAACGTAAGAGCTGTAGTCTAGCTGAGAAACTTGCATCTGTAGTGGACCGTCTAGGTCAACTTCTGGAGCGGCTACTTCGTCAACGATAGTTTGGAATAGCGGTTCCATGTTTTCGCCAGTTTCGCCCTCTTCTAGAGTAGCCCAACCGTTTAGTGCTGAAGCGTAAACAACTTTAAAGTCTAGCTGTTCGTCAGTTGCACCTAGGTTGTCGAATAGGTCGAATACTTGGTCCATAACCCAATCAGGACGAGCACCTGGACGGTCAATCTTGTTGATTACAACGATTGGCTTAAGGCCGTGTGCAAATGCTTTTTGTGTTACGAAACGCGTTTGAGGCATCGGGCCATCAACAGCGTCAACGATAAGTAGTACTGAGTCTACCATCGACATAATACGTTCTACTTCACCACCGAAGTCCGCGTGTCCCGGAGTATCTACGATGTTGATGCGGTAATCATTCCAGTTAATTGCTGTGTTTTTAGCAAGAATGGTAATACCACGTTCTTTTTCGATGTCGTTTGAGTCCATGACTCGCTCTTCAGCTTCGCCGCGAGACTCTAGAGTACCTGATTGTTGCAGTAGTTTATCAACCAGTGTTGTTTTACCGTGGTCAACGTGCGCGATGATCGCGATATTTCTTAATTTATCAATCTGTGGAGTAGCCATGGATTTGATTCACTTAGATAGATGAAATGCCCCCACGCTGAGAACGGGTGCTCTCTGGTGACATTTGCTGATTAAAAAAACGGCCATAATGTACCAGATTTTAGCAAAAAGCATAGAAATATGTGATCTACTCCCGAGCTTTTCTGCGAAATTTACGCTTAATACCCACTTTCCTTATTAAAGCGAATTGATTCAACGCAATTTTATTCCAATCGTTGCGTAATACAAATTGACTCTCACTCAAAAACTGGACTAAATAAGCAACGTGTTTGTCACATTGTGGTGCAATAATTTAAATGCGCACCATTTTAGTGCAAAGTCAGATCATTTTGGTGCAATCGTTTGCACCAAACTAGGATCTAAAAACATAATCCCTTGAAATTAATGGAATATTTTTTTTGGCACGGTTTTGGCTTTAGAGAAACCAGCATCGATTAATAAAATGTCAAACAGATTAATCAATGCTGGATTTAATCAAGATTTCATAAATCGAGCTTTACCGCTTTATTAACACTGGAGGTTATCCACGATGTCAGTAGAAAACGTTTTATCACTGATCCAAGAGAACGAAGTTAAGTTTGTTGACCTACGCTTCACTGATACAAAAGGTAAAGAGCAGCACATCTCTATCCCTGCTCACCAGATCGACACAGACTTCTTCGAAGAAGGTAAAATGTTCGATGGTTCATCAGTTGCTGGCTGGAAAGGCATTAACGAATCAGACATGGTTATGATGCCAGATGCATCTTCTGCAGTGCTTGACCCATTCACTGAAGATGCAACGCTAAACATCCGTTGTGACATCCTTGAGCCTGCAACAATGCAAGGCTACGATCGCGACCCACGCTCTATTGCTAAACGCGCTGAAGACTTCATGCGCTCTACAGGCGTTGCTGACACAGTACTTATCGGTCCTGAGCCAGAGTTTTTCCTATTTGACGACGTTAAGTTCGCAACTGACATGTCTGGTTCTTTCTTCAAGATTGATGACGTAGAAGCAGCATGGAACACAGGTTCTGATTACGAAGAAGGTAACAAAGGTCACCGTCCAGGCGTTAAAGGTGGTTACTTCCCAGTAGCTCCTGTGGATTCATCTCAAGACATCCGTTCTGCAATGTGTCTAGTAATGGAAGAGATGGGCCTAGTTGTTGAAGCGCACCACCACGAAGTAGCAACTGCGGGTCAAAACGAAATCGCAACTCGCTTCAACACACTAACAACAAAAGCAGACGAAATCCAAATCTACAAGTACGTTGTACACAACGTTGCACACGCATTTGGTAAGACAGCGACATTCATGCCTAAGCCACTAGTTGGTGACAACGGTTCTGGTATGCACGTTCACCAATCTCTAGCAAAAGATGGCGTTAACCTATTTGCTGGTGATAAGTACGGCGGCCTATCTGAAATGGCGCTTTACTACATTGGCGGTATCATCAAACACGCTCGTGCAATCAACGCATTCGCTAACCCATCAACGAACTCGTACAAGCGTCTTGTACCAGGCTTCGAAGCACCAGTTATGCTAGCTTACTCAGCGCGTAACCGTTCTGCTTCTATCCGTATCCCAGTGGTACCAAGCCCTAAAGCACGTCGTATTGAAGTTCGCTTTGGTGACCCAGCAGCAAACCCATACCTATGTTTCGCAGCAATGCTAATGGCTGGTCTTGACGGTATTAAGAACAAGATCCACCCAGGCGAAGCTATGGATAAAGACCTGTACGACCTTCCAGCGGAAGAAGCAGCAGAAATCCCAACAGTGGCTTACTCACTAAAAGACGCTCTAGAAGAACTAGATGCAGACCGTGAGTTCCTAACAGCTGGCGGCGTATTCTCTGATGACTTCATCGATTCTTACATCAGCCTGAAAGCGCAAGATGTTGAGAAAGTAAACATGACAACTCACCCACTTGAGTTCGAACTTTACTACTCTGTATAAGGTCTAAGCTGTGTAAAATGTAAACACAGTTACAAAATATTAGGCTCGCCTCGCAGGCGGGCCTTTTTTGTATACGCTCAACTAAGTTGCCCGTTTAACATGAAGAGATAACAAAAATACGCCTGAATCTTTTATCTTTATGGATCAAGGTTCTAGGCAACCGAAATGTGAAATCATCGATCAAAAGAAGGTGAGCAATGAAAGTTCAGCTTTTACCAACCCTGTACGCGCTCAGTACCTTGCTGATGGCGTCGACCGCTGGTGCCCAAGTCGCTTACACTTGGGTAGATAAGGACGGGGTCATCCACTTTAGTGACACCCCCAATCAAGGTGCAAAAACCATTTCACTTCCCAACCTAGAGGCTAGTGCACCTGCTCCCCGGGTACAAAGTACGGAGTCTTTAACACCTCAAGCCAGCGTACCAAAAGAGACTGCTGATACACCGAAAGCAAAAACCGAAAAGCCTGTGCCGCTTTCCCTATCCATGCTCACACCTCAACATGACGAAACCATAAGAAGTAACAATGGGTTAATCAACATCCAACTGGATGCCAACCGCAAACTAGGGATTGGAGAGCAACTGCAACTCATCCTTGATGGCAAGCCTTATGGAGCCCCTCAAAGCCGCCTCACTTGGCAACTTAGCAACATTGACCGTGGTACTCACACCCTTGCGGTACAAGCGAAAAGAAGCGGCAAGCTTATTGCATCTACTAGCCCTATAACGGTGCATTTACATAGAGCGAGTATCAAGCCGACCATTAAAGGGGCAAAGTAGAATATTAAGTGAGAAAAAACGCACGCTCGCGCTGCTTTTCACTTTTTCTTCTGAGATTTATTCGCCATACTTACGTTCTATTGCACCAATATAGTGCAACGCACAATCACAACGCAAACAAGGACGTAATGTGGATACTAGTCTCTCCAGTGCCATCCTCAATAACATGGTGACAGCGACGTTGATTCTCGATGATGGATTGGCGGTACGTTATGCCAACCCTTCGGCTGAGTTGCTGTTTTCACAAAGCGCTAAGCGCATTGTCGAGCAATCACTGTCTCAATTGATTCAACATGCGTCTTTGGATCTGGCTTTACTGACCCAGCCACTACAAAGCGGTCAAAGTATTACCGACAGCGACGTTACCTTTGTTGTCGATGGCCGGCCTTTAATGTTAGAGGTCACCGTCAGCCCAATCACATGGCAAAAACAATTAATGCTGTTGGTTGAGATGCGAAAGATAGATCAACAACGCCGACTCACTCAAGAGCTTAATCAACACGCTCAACAACAAGCGGCTAAGTTGTTGGTGCGAGGCTTAGCACATGAGATCAAGAATCCACTGGGCGGTCTACGCGGCGCGGCACAGCTATTGGAGAAAATGCTGCCCGATCCTTCTTTGACGGAATACACCCACATCATTATTGAACAAGCCGACCGCTTGAGAGCATTAGTCGATCGCTTGCTAGGGCCACAAAAACCAGGCAAGAAAACGCAAGAGAACCTTCACCAAGTGTTGGAGAAGGTACGCCAATTGGTTGAGCTGGAATCTCAGCATTCGGTGGTAGTTGAACGCGATTACGATCCAAGCTTGCCAGAGTTGCTAATGGATGCAGACCAAATTGAGCAAGCGATGCTCAATATTGTTAGTAATGCCGCACAAATACTGTCTCACCAAGAACACGGTAAAATCACCATACGCACCAGAACGGTGCACCAAGCCAATATTCACGGCCAACGCTGCAAGCTCGCTGCTCGCATAGAAATCACCGATAACGGTCCGGGTATCCCACCAGAATTACAAGATACGTTGTTCTATCCCATGGTCAGTGGCCGTGAAGGTGGAACAGGGCTCGGACTGTCTATCTCACAAAACCTGATCGACCAGCACAACGGCAAGATTGATGTCGAAAGCTGGCCAGGTCACACCACTTTTACGATTTATTTGCCAATCTGACCACGCTAAATGGTTTTGGTATTCGTCAGTTTTTAGGCTTTCGCTGCAAGGATTTATACATGAGTAAAGGATATGTTTGGGTCGTCGATGACGACAGTTCGATTCGCTGGGTGATGGAGAAAACACTCTCATCAGCCAACATTAAATGCGAAACCTACGCGGACGGGGAAAGTGTACTGATGGCGCTAGAGCGCGAAGTACCAGACGTGTTGGTTTCGGATATCCGTATGCCGGGTATCGACGGACTAGAGCTACTAAAGCAAGTTCAGCATGACTATCCTGATCTACCTGTCATCATCATGACGGCACATTCGGATTTAGACGCCGCTGTAAATGCTTACCAAAAAGGCGCATTCGAATATCTGCCAAAACCATTTGATATTGATGAAACCCTCACTCTGGTTGAACGTGCAATAGCCCACAGCCAAGAAAACAAACGTGAGCAATTGCTCCCAGAAGAGATTCCAACCGACACACCAGAAATCATCGGTGAAGCACCGGCGATGCAGGAAGTGTTTCGCGCCATCGGTCGCCTATCTCGCTCTTCCATTTCCGTTTTGATCAACGGCGAATCAGGTACAGGTAAAGAACTGGTAGCTCATGCTCTGCACCGCCATAGTCCGCGCGCCAACAAACCTTTTATTGCTCTCAATATGGCCGCGATTCCAAAAGACTTAATTGAGTCGGAATTGTTCGGCCATGAAAAAGGCGCATTTACTGGCGCAAACAGTGTTCGCCAAGGTCGCTTTGAGCAAGCCAATGGTGGCACGCTGTTTTTGGATGAAATTGGTGATATGCCATTAGATATTCAAACTCGCTTATTACGTGTTTTAGCCGACGGTCAGTTTTATCGAGTGGGTGGCCACTCACCCATTCAAGTCGACGTTCGTATTGTCGCTGCTACCCACCAAAACCTAGAAAAATTGGTCCACGAAGGCGATTTCCGTGAGGATTTATTCCACCGCTTGAACGTTATTCGAGTTCAAATCCCCGCGCTAAGAGAGCGTAAACAAGACATCGAAAAGTTAACGCAACACTTCTTGGTTCGTGCGGCTGATGAGCTCGGTGTCGAAACCAAAGCCTTGCACCCTTCTTCTGTCGACATTCTTAATCGTCTTGATTGGCCGGGTAACGTGCGCCAATTAGAAAACATTTGTCGTTGGTTAACCGTAATGGCAAGTGGTAGTGAAGTGCTACCAAGCGATCTGCCCGCAGAATTATTGGAAGAGAAAAAAATCATCACCGAGACAAGCAGTGGCAGTTGGCAAGAACAATTAGCGGACTGGGCACGCCACGCGTTAGAAGCTGGGGATAAAGAACTACTTTCCTTCGCTTTACCAGAATTTGAACGCATTTTATTGGAAGCTGCGCTAGAACATACTAAAGGTCACAAGCAAGATGCCGCTAAAGTACTAGGTTGGGGACGCAATACCTTAACCAGAAAGTTAAAAGAGCTGTACTGATTTCGAGCGGTCACGACGTTAGAGCATGGTTATCAAGCGCAAACTTTTCATCTCGCTTGATAACCTAAATGTCAGTACAATTACGGCACACCATCCCTTTTGTGACTAGGCAATGTCTAACGCGACGACTCAAATTACACTACGTACTGCTGTTCTCATCCCCTTTGTGATGATTTTTTTGCTGGCTATCGGTGTGATTGTTTACGTCCAAAAGCAGAGCTACGAAGAAGTTGTTACCGACATCAGTGATAAACAACTTTCTGTACTCACAGAAAGTGTTCACGACCATTTGAATGATTACTTACGCAAACCTTTTACCGCCGTCGCTGCACTCGGCCACAACGTCAGTTATCACAACCTTTACCACCCGAATGACACGAAAGACATTCAATCCTATTTGCTCAGCGCATTTAAAGATCTGTACCACTCGATACCGCAACTCGATGTGATCGCTTTTGGCTCAGAAACGGGTGACTTTACCGGTTTTCGCCGCGAGTCAGCCGATGCATATACCCTGATGGTGCAAGACTACCGAACCAAAGGCAGTTTGGTGATTTATGGTAGTGAAGAAGTCAGTGATGATATTCGTACTATCATCGCCCCTTATGACCCAAGAACTCGCCCTTGGTATCAACCCGTAGCACAAGACCATAAAGCCCATTGGTCATCGATTTATGCCAATGCTGATGAGCGTCAAGACATCACTCTTTCTGCGATGACACCGGTTTACGAAATGGGTACATTTGCTGGCGTCTTGGTCACAGATATACGCATCAACACTTTCAATCAGTTCTTACAAGAGTTAAAGCAAGAGACCAATGCTTCCGTCTATATCATGGACCAACAGCATCGTTTAGTTGCTCACTCAGGACAAGGCAGTGTGATTTCATGGGGTACTAAGTTCTCCGATAAAGGCCAGCGTTTGCTTGCATCAGAGAGTGCCGACCCAATCATAAAAATGAGTGCTGCTCGAGTTAGCGGACAGGTGTTGAATTACACAGATAAACCCTATACGTTCGAATTCGACTTTAATGGTCAGCGCACTTTTAGTCGTATCACGCCTTATCATGACAGCAATGGCTTAACTTGGTTTATCGGCACCTCCATCTCTGAGAGTGAATTACTCGGCACCTTGCCCAAGAGCCAACAAAGGAGTTGGATGGTTGGCTTTTTAGTGAGTCTATTTGGCATCGTTGTCAGTCTACTGATCTTCAATCGCGTCACTCGTCCTATCAATGCTACCGCTACAGCAGCGCAGCATCTGGCTAAAGGGGATTGGGACAGTACGATGCCTCGCCCTGGCTATGTCTACGAAACCACCATCCTTGTACAAGCCTTTAATGAAATGGCCAGTAATCTAAAAGCGTCATTCAAAGCGTTGCGAGAGCAGCTCGAATTCGACTCATTAACCCGTCTCTACAGCCGCCAAGGACTCATTGAAGTCAGTGAAAACAACTCACATGCAGAGCAAGGCAGTTTGTATCTCATTGGGATCAACAAATTTAGGGATATCAACGACAGTGTCGGCCATCACAATGGTGATCAGCTCCTGATCCATGTTGCTGAGCGCCTTAAGCAACAGTTGAAAGAAGAAGCGACGCTAGCTCGTATTGGTGGTGATGAGTTTGCGGTCTTTATGCCAAACATGCACAGCGACGGTGATATTCGTTTAATGGAAAGACGCTTACAGCAATTGCTTGCTGCGCCTTTCATACTCGATGGTGAAACAGTAGTAATCAACCTGAACTCGGGATAAAAA
>NZ_MDAW01000100.1:0-18908 GCF_002875385.1 Vibrio sp. 10N.222.52.B12
AAGTGCATGAAAAAGCCAGCAAGGATTACCTACTGGCTTCATAAAAAAGCGTCAACCTATTTTAGGACTAGACACGGTAGCAATCAAGCGTAGAAATTGCGATTTTCACCAGCACGAGTCAACAGCCCATCGCATGGCGCATAACGATCACCATATTTCGATGCAAACTCGTTCATTTTCTCAACCAGTTCTTTCAAACCAAATTGATCCATGTAACGGAATGGACCACCTAGGAATGGTGGGAAACCAATACCAAAGATCGCACCGATATCACCATCGCGTGGAGACCGGATAATACCGTCGTCTAAACAGCGAACCGCTTCGTTTAGCATTGGCAGTACACAACGCAATGCAATGTCGTTGTCGCTCAGTTTTGATTCAGGCGTTAAGTTCAGCAGTTTGTACACTGACCTATCAACTTCCTTCTTCTTACCTTTATAGGTATAGAAACCTTTACCACTCTTACGACCTTTACGACCGTCGTTCAGTAGTGTTTCGAATACGTCTGGACCTTTAAATCGCTCGCCCAATTCGTTAACCAAGATTGGCATGATCTTCGCGCCAATATCGACACCAACTTCATCAAGCAAAGTAATTGGGCCAACCGGGAAACCAAAATCGAGTAGTGCATTGTCCAGTTGTTCGATTGGCTCATTTGCCAACAAGATATGTGCGGCTTCATTCATGTAAGGTGCAAGAATACGGTTTACGTAAAAGCCTGCTTTATCTTTCACAACGATTGGCGTTTTACCTTGTTTCTTCGCAAGCGCAACCACGGTAGAAATGGTTTCATCCGACGTCGTCTCGTGAGGAATCACTTCCACCAGCGGCATTTTCTCTACCGGGCTGAAATAGTGTAAACCGACGATGTTTTCTGGACGCTCTGCTTTTTCCGCAATTTTGTGAATCGGCAAAGAAGACGTATTGGTCGCAAAAATAGTGTCTAGTTTCGCATTCGCTTCAATATCCGCAACCATCGTCTGTTTAAGGTCAAGATCTTCAAACACCGCTTCAATTACTACATCAATATGGTTGAAGCTTGTAAAGTCAATACCGCCAGACAGTTGCAGCATCTTCGCTTGCAGACCCGCTTTCGAGATAATACGGCGCTTACGTTGCTTATCAAACAACTTGTAGTTGTAGTTCAATGCGTTAAGCACACCGTCGTTACTAACATCTTTAATACGCACTGGCACTTTTGCTTTGGCGACGGAAACGTGGCTAATACCCGCCCCCATCAAACCACCACCAAGTACACCAACTCGACCGACCGATGCGGGCTCAGCCTCTGTACCATTCTCTTTCTTCATTTCAGTGGTAGCAAAGAAAATAGAGCGTAATGCTTTTGATTCAGAGCTCATCACCAATTCGCTAAAGCGCTTTGCTTCAAGTTCTTGGCCTTGAGCAAAACCTTTCTCAAGACCGTGTTGAATAACTTCCAGGATAGCCACGGTTGCAGGGTAGTTACCACGCGTTTTTTCATTAGTTTTTTTCGCTGCTTGCTCAAACACAAACTTACGACCCAAGCCGCTGCCCGACATCAATTTCTCTTTGGTCGATTGCTTTTGTTTGCCTTTCTTCTTGCCTTTTTCGACATGCATCTTCGCGACATCAAGCAAGACTGTCTCTGGCACACATGCGTCAACCACACCCAATTTTTTCGCTTTCTTCGCACGCAGTTGTTTACCTGTAAGGATTAAATCTAACGAGGGCAACAGACCAATTAAACGTGGAAGACGTTGAGTACCACCAGAACCAGGCAGCAAACCAAGTTGCACTTCAGGCAAACCAAGACGCGTTTTATCGGAATCAGTACACACTCGGTAGTCACACGCGAGAGCAAGCTCTAAACCGCCACCCAGACATGGACCATGAATCGCTGCGACAACCGGATAAGGCAGCTCAGACAACTGCTGGAACAAGTCTTGGCCTTGCTTGGCTAAGGCTTCAGCTTCACTTGCCGTCGTGCACGCTTCGAGCATGCGTACATCGGCACCCGCAACAAAGTTATCTGGTTTTAAGGAATGGATGATCATCCCTTTTACGCCGTTGGTGTCTTTCAGTTGAGCGAAAATCTCTTTCATCTCATCTGCAAACGCCGCTTGCAACGTGTTCATTTTCTCGTTTGGCACATCGATGGCTAGCCAAGCAATGTTCTGCTCATCAATCTTTAGACTAAATGCTTTTTGCTCGCTCATTACTCAACCTCCAAAATCATTGCTGCACCAAGACCACCTGCGGCACACGCAGTATTCAACGCAAGACCACCACCACGACGTTTCAGCTCACGTAACGTTTGTGTCATCATACGAGCGCCAGTCGCAGCAAATGGGTGACCGTAAGCAATTGAACCGCCAAGGACATTGAATTTGTCCATGTCGATCTCGCCAATCGCTTTCGAGCGACCTAGGTTCTCTTGGGCAAATTTATCAGAAGCAAACATCTTCACATTTGCAAGTGCTTGAGCAGCAAACGCTTCATGCATATCAATAAGCGTGAGGTCTGAAAGTTCCAATCCGGTATTTTCTAATACTTTCGATGTCGCGTAAGTTGGCCCCATCAACATATCCATTTCGACGCCAATAGCCGAGAATGCATAACCGCGAATGTAGCCAAGAATTTCCATCCCAAGCTCTTTCGCTTTACCTTCACGCATTAGCATCACAGCGGCACCACCATCGGTTAATGGCGTACTGTTTGCGGCTGTTACACTACCGTATTGGCGGTCAAAAGCCGGACGCAATTTTGCGTAACCTTCTAATGTCGAATCATGACGAATGTTGTTATCTTCTGAGATCCATTTTTTGTAAGGTTCTGGGAAAGCAGTCATCACTTCGTCTTGGATTTTGCCGTCTTTCCAAGCTTGCGAAGCTAGAGAATGAGAACGGTGCGCCAACGCATCTTGCTCTGCACGAGTAATGCCGTGTGATTTCGCCATTTGCTCAGCAGTTTGACCCATGGAAAGACCCGTCGAGTACTCAGCCACTGCCGGCGGCACTGGCATTAAATCTTTGAAGCTGAGTTTCTTAAGAATGTTGAGCTTTTGACCCAGCGTTTTAGTTTTGCTGAGCGCCAGTAAATTAGCAGCCAACGTTTTTGATACACCAATAGGCAACACAGAAGAAGAGTCCGCACCACCAGCAATCCCCACATCAATGCTGCCAGCCATAATACTTTCGGCAACATTGACAGCAGCTTGGAAGCTGGTCGCACATGCGCGAGTCACACTGTAAGCGTCGGTATGAATGTGCATACCCGTCCCCAATACGATTTCTCGTGCGATGTTTGGTGCTTCTGGCATTTGAACCACTTGTCCAAATACCACTTGTTCAATTAACTTAGGGTCGATATCTGTGCGAGCAAGCATTTCGCTCACTACCATTTTACCTAAATCGACCGCTGGCACCTGGCTGAACTCAGTGCTTTGACGAGCAAAGGGAGTTCGGAGCCCTGCGACAATAGCAACACGTTCACCATGGCGTGTTTTTACTTCCTGCTTGCCCATTGTTTCTCCTTAAATACAAGAGGTCTGACCTCATGCATTGTAATCAACTTGTTAAATTTATCAAACGTGCGTTTAAATAAACGTGAAGCGAGTAGATCTATTACTCTAGTTCATTGATTCTTATGCGATTAAGATTGCTTAACTATAGTGACTTAAAAAGAGAAGAAGTGTGCTGTGGGTAAAATTGAAGCAAAAAAAAACCACACAATATTGTGTGGTCGGAATATCTATAAAACAATTAACATACGCCAATTGTAAAATTAATCAGTTTCCTGATTAGGAGAAAGTAAAGTCAGCCTTCAAAAGGAAGTGTCATCTTGCTCAACATGTTAGTCGCAATGACTAACTAGATGACAAGATGTACTATAGCCCCTTCACTGTATGAGATTTTGAAATAGATCAATTTTTATGGTGATTTTATGGTTTCTTGCAGGAATAGGATTTGAAGACTGACCAAGTAGCCAACCAAATGAGGTAAAACGCCTCACTGACAACAATAAAAAATAAATTATCATCACTTCAAATAAGTGCTTGATCGTTGAAGACGTATATTGTGCTGCTGCTAAACTACAAAAAGTGTAGTCGGATCGATTATAAATATAAGCGGTATATATGACCTCACAGAGCAAGACGGAGGCTCCTGTGGCAATATTTAAAATGTTTGGAAAGAAAAATTCCGACAGTCCGGTCAACTCTGATATGGACAGACAAAGAAAATACGAAGCTCTTGTTCGGGGCTATCACAGAGACTTATATCGCTACGCATACTGGTTATGCAAGGAAAAGGCGGTTGCAGAAGATTTGGTTCAAGAAACCTGTCTGCGTGCGTGGAAGTCTCTCGATAGCCTTCAAGATGAAAAGGCTGCGAAATCTTGGCTTATTACCATTCTGAGACGAGAAAATGCGCGCCGCTTCGAACGCAAACAATTTGATTTGGTTGATATCGATGACTATGGCAATGATGCTAAAGTCAGCGATGACCCACATCATCAGCAGGAATGGCTACAAGCTCAAATAATGAAGCTTGATGTCGAATATCGTGAACCTTTGTTCCTCCAAGTTGTAGGCGGTTTCAGCGGAGAAGAAATCGGTAACATTTTGGAACTGAACAAAAATACGGTAATGACGCGCCTTTTCCGCGCCCGCAATCAACTAAAAGAGATGTTGGATTCTCAAGATACTCAGAGAGGACAAAAAAATGGATGATTTAGAATTTCGTCGTCGTATTTTGTCGGATCCAAAACAGAAGGATGAAGAGATTCTGCAAGCTTTAGCTGAGAAGGACGCTAACAGTAAGTTTGTTGAAGACGTTTTGGACCTCGATCTAAAGATTAAGCAAGCCATGAATGTGGATGTGCCAGAAGATCTCGCCGACAAAATTTTGTTTAACCAAACATCAAATGCATTAGAAGATGAAAAGATAGTCAGACCTAATTTCGCACGTAAAGCGATGGCTTTGGCGGCATCCGTTGCATTTACTGCTGGTTTACTTGTAGGTCAGATTAACTGGGGTAACGTTATTGTTTCTCCAGCGCAAGCAAGTCTGGCAGACACCGCAATGAAACACGTAGTGGCAGAAGAACCATTTGTCCGTAACATCGATGAAGATGTTTCGAATAAACAAGTCAACGCGAAAATGATGCCTTTCCATTACCAAATAAACGGTGATTTTCCATATCACGTTTACTACCTAAACCATTGTGGTTTTGGTGAGTCGAACAATGCGCTTCATGTCGTCTTCCAAGGTAAAGAAGGCAGAGTCACCATGTTTGTGACTGATGTGAAGAGTGACCAGAAAGTCGACTTTGATAAAGATGGTATGAGTGGTGTTGTGAAACCGGTGGGCAAAGCCAGTATGATTCTTGTTGGTAGCAATGGCGAAGATATCGATGCTATCGCAGCTAAGCTTGCTCCGATGATGGAACCTATGTAACAAGTTCCTTAATACCGCATCGATAAAACGTGAAAAGCCGCTAAATCTCGAAATTTAGCGGCTTTTTCTTATAGATACCAATAAAAACATTCACCCCACCAATCAAGTTTAGAGTCAAAACTCTAAATTATGCACTTTAGATGCAATTTCCCGACATTTAGACATCATTTCTGCAATTTTTATTCAAATTTATCCAATGGTCGGATTTGTATGGTCCACTCTTAATACTACTATCTGCGCCACTGAGCAAATGCTCAACTTATCGTCCAAAGAGACGAAACCCATAAGGAATAAAAAATGACTCAGAATACGCGTCTGTTTAAAAAGACTCTCCTAGCAGTGACGGTTGCAATGGCATCTGGTCAAGCAATGGCAGCTGGTTTCCAGCTAAACGCACAATCAGCGACTGGTATCGGTCGTGCATTCGCAGGTGATGCAGTAATTGCAGACAACGCATCTGTAATGGCTCGTAACCCAGCAGCAATGGCTCTATTTGATAAAATGGAACTGTCGCTTGGTTTTGAAAGCATTACTTCGATGATTGAAGTTAAAGATGCAAAGTATTGTGGTATTCAATGCCAAGCAACAAATGGCTTTATCAAGCCAACAGATTCTAACTATGACGACGCTGGCGACACTTCTATTGCACCAAATATCCACCTTATCGTGCCAGTTAACGACAAGTTTGCATGGGGTGTAAACGCATACTCAAACTTCGGTACTAAAACAGAGTTTGGTGATAGCTTCGTTGCAAAAGAATACGGTGGTCTTACTGACGTTAAAAGTGCAAACTTCGGCGTTGCAGGTTCTTACCGTCTAAACGACCAATGGAGCTTCGGTGCAGGCCTAGACCTAATTTACGGTCAAGGTACGATGAAACGTGAACATGGGATGCTTGGTACCCTTGTAGACGTTGATGAAGCAGATGGTTGGGCAGTAGGCTTTAACGTAGGTACAGTTTACGAGTTAAACGAAAACAACCGATTTGGCCTTTCGTACCGTTACAGCCCAGAAATGGAAGCCGAAGATGACAATGGCCAGAAAATTACTCTTCCTTTACCAGATATGGCTGAGTTCTCGGGTTACCACAAAATCACCGACACTAAGTTCGCCGTGCACTACTCTATCCAGTACATTGGCTGGGGTGCATTCGATCAAATTGAGTTCCGTAACTTAAAAGGCTCGCCTCTTGGTTCAAGCTACGATAAAGACTACCAATGGCAAGATGGTTGGCACTACTCTATCGGTGGTACGTACTACTTAAACAACGATTGGACACTGCGTACAGGTTACATGTATGACACCAGTGCTCAAGACTCACTGACTTCAGTGTCGGTTCCTGATTCTGATCGTCAATGGTTCTCAGCAGGCTTCACTTACCATATCGATAGTAAGTCAAATGTAGACTTTGGCTTTACCTACTTAATGGGTAAAGATGTGAAAGTTAATGAGTCAACGCCAAACCCAACATACCCTTCGGCTGGACCAGAAAATATTTCATCGCTTGCAGCAACAACACATGCAGATGCGATTCTATTCGGCTTACAATACAGCCGCAGCTTCTAAGCATTACGCATGAAGCTAATATAAACACTCTCTATATAAAAGGCTGGAATTCCAGCCTTTTTTCTTATCTATCATTTACCCCTCACCTAATCTGAGCGCACACGTGTAACTAAATGCGGTTATTAGAACTCACAGTTGTTCGCTGAAACTTCTTCACAACGCCTTTACAGTTAGATAAATTAACTGCATATTTAACTACCAATAGATAATTAACCTGAAAACACTGTTTTATTGGATTTTCATTTTTAAAGTAATAACTCTAGACGTAAACTTTCGTCCCACGTTATAAATAACTCAGCGAACATTACAATGAAAACCAACAAGACTCTCCTTTCAGCAGCAGTGGCATTCGGCCTATTAAGCACTTCAGGCGTTGCAAACGCAGCAGGTTTCCAACTTGCAGAATACTCTGCGACTGGCCTAGGTCGTGCATACGCTGGTGAAGCAGCGATGGCTGATAACGCAGGTGCACAGTGGCGTAACCCAGCAATGCTAACGTACCTAGAAGGCACACAAGTGTCTGTTGGCGCTATTTATGTAAACCCTAATATTGATGTTGATGGCACATCGACATTTGTAAATGGTTCTAATAAAGCAAGTTCACATGACTTTGCACACGATGCTGTTATCCCTAACTTCTACCTATCTCACCAGTACAACGACAAGTTTGCTATTGGTCTAGCATTTGGCACTAACTACGGTATGGAAACGGACCTAGGTAAAGATTTTGCTGCAGCAAACTTTGGTAACCAAGCTAGCGTAACGTCGATGGAAGCGAACCTGAACGCGGCTTACAAACTAAATGAAGCGGTAAGCATTGGTGGTGGTATCCGTTACATCATCGCAGATGGTAGCATTGGCGCGGTAATGCCACCTCAGATGGGTTTAGTGAAACCGACTTTACCGGGTCAAACACTTAAATACATGGAAGGTGATGACACCGCTTGGGGTTGGCAAGTGGGTACTGCATGGCAGATCAATGATAACAACCGTATCGGTTTCGCATATAAATCAGCGGTAGATCTGACCCTAGAAGGTCACGCGAATGGTCTTGCGTTCAACCCAGTGAACCCTAACGCGAAAAAAGCAGGTTCAATGGACCTTACCTTGCCAGCGACAGCTGAACTAGCGAGCTTCCACCAACTAAATGACCAGTTAGCAGTACACGCAAGCATTAACTGGACAGATTGGAGCAGCTTTAAAGAGCTAGTGGCAGATTTCCCTGATTCATCTGATCTAATCAAATCGGAAAACTGGGAAGATAACTACCGCTTTGCTGTAGGTACGACTTACAAGCTTGACCAAAAATGGACATTGCGCTCAGGCGTTGCTTACGACATGTCTGCAGTTGATGACAAGTACCGTACAACAACAATTCCAGAGACTGACCGTCTATGGCTAAGTGTTGGTGCAGGCTATGAATGGTCTAAAAACCTAACTCTAGACGCTGGCTTTACTTACATCTTTGCGAAAGATGCGCCAATCAGCGAACCTCGTGATGCATCTGATAACGAAGCAGCCGTTTTCGGTGGTGCATTTGAAGGTGAAGTAACGGGCAACGTTTGGCTAATCGGTGTTCAAGCGAACTACAAGTTCTAATCTAAACGCTATTTATCGATAAAAGAAAGTTACCGATAAAAAGAAAGGCTTGGTTTTCACCAAGCCTTTTTGTTTGTCTGTTGAAAACGTTTAGAAGTCTTCTTCTAAGTACTCGTCCAAGTACGCTTCTTCATCCTCATTCACTTCATCCGTATTGTTGATTTCTGCTTTGAAATCTTGACGCTGAAGATAAATATCACGCGTTAATACGTATGGATCTGGAGAGGCTTCTAACTGCGCTTCTTGTGGAACAATCAGTGCACGCTTTTCCATACCTTCCAATGCCCACTTACCAAGACCAGCCCAGAAGTTAAGGTAAGAAAGCGGCAAATACATACCATCTACCGTATCTGTTACTTCGCGCAACGTATATGGGCCGTAGCCAGGTACCATGAAGTAAGGACCATTTCCTACTCCATAATGACCCACCACACTACTGAACTCTTTGTTATCGTATTTGGTAATACCCGCCGCTGTCGCGATATCGAACAAGCCAAGTACACCAAAAGTCGAGTTAATCCAGAATCGGTTAAAGTGATCGACCGCTTTAGTGCCGTTTCCCATCACCAAATTATTAACCACGCTTGCTGGCTCATCTAAGTTCGCCAAAAAGTTTGCGATACCTGAGCGAACTGGGACTGGCGTGTAGTCCACATACGCAAGAGAGATAGGACGAACCAAATACGGATCAAGGTAATCGTAGTTGATTTCCCACATCGCGCGGTTGAAGCCTTCTAACGGATCATAAACACCAGAAGTCGTTTGATTCGTTTCGTTTTCTTCTGTTGCCGCCTCTTCAGGCGCAGTCGAACAGCCAACCATTCCAACTGCAAACAACAACAAGAAGGTGGATTTACCCTTGTTATACATTCTGCGTTCCATAACGACGATTAATATACCTAAGCAACCTTAAAGATTGATGTACGCGATACTGCTCTTAAAAAGTCACTTGGTTATATAAATAAAGAAAGGCCAGCAAGCGCTGGCCTTCATCATTCTACTCGATAGTTGGTAGTCATACCACAAAAGCGATAGGACAATCACAAAGTGTCCACTATCAGAGACAGGATAGATTTATTGATACTGCTTATCAATCATCACATCCACTGGTTGACCAAATTCAACCGCGTCACTTTCGCCGTGCCAATCATGGTCACGAGTCGCTACGTTACCGTCAGAGTCGATACGAACACGTACCATCAGTTTCTCTAACGACGACAGCTTCTGCCCTTCCATCATCGCATTACCGTCGTCTAAAACCACGGTACGAGGGAAAGTCCCTAGTGGATAGCGCGCTGCTGCAACTGGCATTGGGGAGCCGTCTGCGCGGTGAATAGATACGATCAATACTGCATTTGGGTCCAATTGAGCTTCTGGAGCAACGTTAATCGTCACTGCCACGCTTTTATCTGGAGACACCGCCTCACCCATTTGCTTACGCGCACTTTCGATACTGCGACCTAGCATTTCGTAACGGCTATCCTCTGGACCAATCATCTGCTGCATGATGCCCCAGTATTTAATCGCTGCAGGGAAATCTTGGCGCTCAAACGCATCGAATGCCAACAGCGAGAATACACGTAGGTCGACATAGTCTTGCTGCATTAGCTTGCCAAGCAGAGAACGTGCTGTCGCTTGATCCATCTCGTCTTGAGACAGCATTAGAGCTTGAGCGTAACCGAGTTGTACATCAGGATCTTTCGGCTCCAGCTTGTACGCTTTCTCCATTGCATCAATCGAGGTTGTGACATCACGATTAGCCAGAGCGATACGACCAAGAAGCAGCCAACCTGTTGAATCATCTGGTTGGTAATGCAGACGCGTACGAAGTGCTAATGATAAGTCATCCATTTCATCTTCGCTTAAAGGCTCAGACGATGCTGACATCAACTTCTTCGAAAGTTCAGGTAGGTTTGACGTGACTTCCTGCCACTTAACAACGTCCTGAGAGGCACCAAACTTGTAGTAAAGACCGTAACTCAATACCACTGTTAAAATAACCGAAGGAATCAATACCGCCATTGGAGAAACTTTGGTTTCGCCTTGTGTTTTTTCACTTGGGATGTCATCCAGTAGCGACTGTTTCAAATCAGAAATCAACTCGTCTTGGCTCTCGACCAAGCCTTCATCGGTTTCTTCTTCAAGCTCAGAAAGTCGGTCTTTATAGAACGCTTTGTTTAGCTCGTCACGTAATACTTCATCGTTGTTTGCTTTTTGCTTTAGCAGAGGCAAAGCGACCAACACGCAAGCAATCAGCGTTAAAACAACGGTAGAAATCCAAAATAGTGTCATTACTTCTTATCTCCGTTGTTCTCTTCATCAAGTAGCGCTTTAAGACGAGCTTCTTTGTTCTCATCCCAATTTTCATCGCTATCTTGAACAGTTTTTACTTTGGCTTTACGGCTGCGAAGCACGATCAAACCAAAGCCACCTAAAACAACAGCAAATGGACCAAGCCAAAGAATCGCGGTTGCCATGGTAAACGGAGGGTTATAAGTCACAAAATTACCGTAACGGGCAATCATGTAGTCAACGATTTCATCTTTAGACTTACCGTCTTTGGTCATTTCATAAACCTTGTGACGCAGGTCTTGAGCAAGCTCTGCGTTTGAGTCAGAAATCGTGTTGTTCTGACATTTAGGGCAACGAAGCGTATGACCGAGCTCTTTGAACTGTTGTTCTTGCTCTAAGTTATCAAACTCATACACTTCGATTGCAGCGTGTGCTGCAAGCGAAAATGTCATTGCAGCGAGCGCCGCTAGAATAAACTTTTTCATTGCTTCGCCTCCTCAACCAATTTGGTATAAAGCGGCTCTAGGGTCTCAGCCCAGTTACGAGGGTTCACATCGCCAACATGACGGTAGCGAATCACACCATTGGCATCGATGATGAACGTTTCAGGAGCGCCGTAAACACCAAGGTCTAGGCCCAACATACCGCTTCCATCAAACAAGCTGATTAGGTATGGATTACCAAGGTCGTTTAACCAACCAATCGCTTTATTACGATCATCTTTGTAGTTCATACCGATGATCTTCACGCCTTTGCCTGCAAGTTCGTTTAAGTATTTGTGCTCAGCGTAACAAGTTGGACACCAAGTCGCCCAAACGTTAAGCAACAGCGGCTCACCTTTAAAGATCGACTGGTCGTATTGCTTACCCGGTTCCGCTAAATCTTCTAGGTGGAACTCAGGTACTGGCTTACCTACCAGTACTGATTCCAATTTTGTTGGATCGTCGCCGTCTTGGTTACGAACCAACTGAGTCGCGAAGATACCCGCCAAAACCATAAAAGCGACCAACGGGATAAATAAGACTTTCTTATTCATATTATGCTTCCTTTTCCGCTAGCTTTGACTTTCCGTCTTTCTTAGCCGTCTTGCGGAAGCGGTAACGTCTATCAGAGATAGCAAGCGCACCACCTAAAGACATGATCAATGAACCAGCCCAGATCCAACGAACGAATGGTTTGTAGTAAATACGTACTGCCCACGAACGGTTGTCGTCTAGACGCTCGCCCATCGCGATGTACAAATCACGAGTAATTCCGCGATCAATAGCCGCTTCAGTCATCATCGACTTCGCCGTGCGGTAGAAACGTTTTTCAGCGTGTAGCGTGTTCACGTACTTACCATCATTGGTGATTTCGAAGTCCGCGATGTAACCATCGTAGTTTGGACCATCTTTGTCACGTAGACCTGAGAAGTAGAAATCGTAACCGTAAATCTTGAAGTGCTCACCAGGCGCCAAACGTACGTCACGCTCGATGCTGTAGTTTTGCACCATCGCAATACCAATCACAGTAACGGCTAAACCAATGTGACCAAGCATCATTGCCCAGTGGCTGCGTTGCAATTTACGAACACCTTCACCAAAGCTGTGACGGTGCGTCGCACGCTCGTACAATTCAAAGCAATGCATTGCAATGATCCAGATTGCCATTACCCAACCGATGTAAGCCATCACTGAGAAGAAGTCTGCGAACAGGAACACGCACACTGCCGCTAATGCGAAGGCAAGCACACCGGAAACAATCATCGGCTTAATAAGCTTAGATAGATTATCGCGCTTCCAGCGAATCATAGGACCAATACCTAACAGGAAGGCAAACGGCATCATCAACCATGCGAACAGCATGTCGAAGAATGGCGCACCAATAGATACTGAACCAAGACCAATTTGTTTGTGAACTAATGGCAGCAATGTACCAACTAGTACGACGACCAGTGCAGCAATCAGAAGCACGTTGTTCCCAAGTAGCGCGTTCTCACGCGAAACCAAATCAAAGTTACCGCGAACCCGAACCGCCGCCCCTTTCACTGCAAATAACAGGAGTGAACCACCAATGACGAAAACGAGGAAACCTAGGATAAACATACCGCGAGATGGGTCAGACGCGAATGCGTGTACCGACACCAGAATACCGGAACGAACCAAGAAGGTACCAAGCAAACTTAATGAGAATGCAGAAATTGCCAGTAATACTGTCCATGCTTTAAACGTACCGCGTTTTTCCGTCACCGCTAGAGAGTGCATGAGAGCCGTACCCGCTAGCCAAGGCATGAATGATGCGTTTTCTACTGGATCCCAGAACCACCAGCCACCCCAGCCAAGTTCGTAGTACGCCCACCAAGAGCCTAGTGCGATACCTAGTGTTAGGAAAACCCATGCAGCTGTAGTCCAAGGGCGAGACCAACGAGCCCAAGCCGTATCAAGACGGCCTGTCATTAGAGAAGCAATCGCAAACGAGAACGCAACCGAGAAGCCTACATAGCCCATGTAAAGCATTGGCGGGTGAACAATCAAACCCGGATCTTGAAGAAGTGGGTTCAGGTCACGACCATCAACAGGGAAGAATGGCAACGTACGTAGGAACGGGTTTGAAGTAAGAATGATGAACAGCAAGAAACCAACTGAAATCATGCCCATCACAGCAAGCACACGTGCAACCGATTCTTGTGGCATACCGCGGCTAAATGTCGCTACAGCCACAGTCCAACCAGCTTGGATAAGCACCCAAAGCAACAGTGAACCTTCGTGCGCGCCCCAAACTGCCGTTAGACGGTAGTACCAAGGTAGTAGGCTGTTTGAGTTACTTGCCACGTATTGCAACGTGAAATCATTGGTATAGAAACCCCAACATAAGATCACGAATGAGAAAAATAGCATGATGAACATCGACCAAGATAGCGGTCGTGCTGTATTCATCAGCATCGTGTTATTGTTTGATGCGCCCCATAACGGCAGTACGCTTAGCAGTACTGCCATCGCAAGCGATAAAATGAGGGCAAAGTGACCGATTTCAGCAATCATTGGTCGCTTCCTTGTTTTTGTTCAGTGGTGTACTGCAAAGGCTCATGGGTTTTCTTCATCGCTTCTGCAATTTCAGGTGGCATGTACTCTTCGTCGTGCTTCGCTAGCACTTCAAACGCTTCAACCGTTGTTGCATCTTTAAGTACGCCTTGAGCTACGATACCCTGACCTTCACGGAACAAATCTGGAAGGATACCTTCATACACGATCGTCACTTTTGGACCCACGTCGTGTAGATCAAAACGCACTTTCAGAGAGTCTTGGTCGCGGCGAACTGAACCCACAACAACCATACCGCCGATACGCAAGCGTTGACCGACTTCCGGTTTCGTACCATCAGGCTTACCATTAACTAACTCTGTTGGAGTATAGAAAAGGTCCATATTTTGGTTAAGCGCATACAACATCAAACCAATGGTTGCACTGATGCCGATAAAGATAGCGAGGACAATGCCCAGCCTCTTTTTACGTCTCGGGTTCATAACGTGTTCTCCATATTCTTCGCCGCGTCGATACGCGCTTGGCGGTCAATTTTTGCTTGAACTTCTTTCAATAACGCATCCCCACGACGGACGCTTGAAATCAAAAGAATCAGCATAGACAAGAAAGTAATACCAAACGCGCTCCATACGTATGATGCGTAGCCACCCATGGCAAATAATTCGCTCAGAGATTCAAAATGCATGATTAATTACCTCACTGAGTTTTTTCAGATGCGAGTTTGCGGACCCAAGGACGGTGACTTTCTTTACTGATGATTTCATTACGGAAACGCACCATAGTCACTGCACCAAAGAAGAACGCAAAGCCAAAGATGTTCAACAACAGCGGCCAAAGCATGTTGGATGAAATGGATGGCTTTTCAAATTTCGTAATGGTTGCGCCTTGGTGTAGCGTGTTCCACCACTCCACAGAAAAGTGGATGATAGGTAGGTTAACAACGCCAACAATCGCAAGAATACCCGCGGCTTTTGCGGCGTTTTTTTGATCGTCAAACGCGTGGTACAGCGCAATAACACCAAGATATAGGAATAGAAGAATGAGTTCTGAGGTTAGGCGTGCATCCCATACCCACCAAGTGCCCCACATTGGCTTTCCCCACACCGCGCCAGTAAGCAAAGCGATAAAAGTAAACACTGCACCAATTGGTGCCATGGCGAGTGCGGCCATTTCTGAAAGGCGAACCTGCCAAACCAAACCAATAAATGCGGCAATGGCCATCGACATGTAAACACCCATCGACCAAATGGCTGAAGGCACGTGAATATAAATGATTCGGAAACTGTCGCCTTGCTGGTAGTCCGAAGGCGCGAACGCAAGCCCCCATACGGTACCAACCGACAGGCATACGAGGGCCAAAACAGAAAACCAAGGGAGAAACTTACCACTTAGGTGATAAGCTGCTTCAGGCTTGGCATAAGGATGTAGCCATTTCCACATGTTAAGTTCTCACTCTTACTTCAGGGACACTGTCTAGAGGGTCGAGACCGTAGCAGTGCTTTAATAATAATTCTTTGATCAAACGTCGCTTAATCCGCACTTTACTGAGTTAGTTAACACTAACTCTTAGCGCCGCGCTGATAGCAAACGGGGTGAGGGTGACGGCCCCCATCAACATGGCCCCTAAAATAGCCAGTTGTCCGTTATACGCGATACCTAATGCTGCAGCATCAATCGCGGATGTAGCGAAAATCAGAATTGGGATGTAGAGCGGCAGAATAAGCAAACTCAGAAGAACGCCGCCCTTTTGTAACCCAACTGTCAGCGCCACACCAATGGCACCGATAAAACTTAGCGTCGGAGTTCCGATCGCGAGTGTCAAAACCACAGACAACCAAGTATTGAAATCAAGAGAAAGCAGGATCGCCAATAATGGGCTAATTAGAATTAGCGGCAATCCAGTTAACAACCAATGTGCTATGACCTTAGAAATCACAACAAGTTGCAACGGAATTGGCATCAGCATCATTTGCTCTAGCGCACCGTCTTGAAAATCATCACGGAATAGACGCTCTAATGATAATAAGGCAGACAGCAACGCAGCAACCCAAACGATGCCAGCTGCAATACGTGCTAACAAATTAGGCTCTGGACCGATGCTAAGAGGGAAAAGTGTGATCACGATAATGAAGAACCACAGCGGGTTCAGGATGTCTGCCTGACGACGAAATGCAATCAACAACTCACGGCGGATAATGGTGGTCATGGACGAAATCATACTAATCACCCAATTTTATTTTTCTAAGTTTAGAGCTATCTGCAAACATATCTTGGTGTGTAGTCAGAATAACGATGCCACCATTATCAGCATGATTTGCAAACAATGATTCAAGCACCTTCACACCTTGTTTATCAATTGCCGTCAACGGCTCATCTAAAATCCATAGAATTTGTTTACTCAACCACAATCGAGCAAGCGCAACACGTCGTTGCTGACCGGCAGAAAGTTGTGCTACAGGCACATCTTCTCTACCTGCAAGACCAACTTGAGTCAATGCAGCAAAGATTTCGTCATCAGAAGAACGGTTATTGTGAATAGATTGATAAAAGCGTAGGTTTTCGAATGCCGTCAACTCGCGTTTTACGCCAGTTTGATGCCCAAGGAAGAGCAAGTCTTGATGAAAGACGTCACGAGATTTTTCCGTGATTTCGCCTTTCCATTTGATGATGCCCTCTTCTCTGTCCCCTAACCCGATAATGATTCGCAGCAATGTCGTTTTACCTGTGCCGTTTCGTCCTTCTATTTGGACAAGCTCACCAGGCTTAATTTCAAATTGCAGGTTTTCAAACAGGACCCTTTCGTCACGGATCGCAGTTAGGTTAGAGACTTCTAACATAGGGCTTCAACTAAAAAATGAATGAGCGGCTATATTAACACAGCTTAGTTGTGACAAAACAGGATAAGAAAGCGATGATGTATGTAAGTTCGTGAGTTTTTGTTAACTTATAGTCACATTTTAATAAAATTAACCATAAGTGATTATAAGTTTTTATTTTAAAAATAAAAAAAGAAGCCGAAGCTTCTTTTTTCATCTTTTATCGACGTCTTCCACGAGGTGGATAAGTCGGGTCATCAGAGGGTTGACTGCTTAGTGGTGGAATTTTCTCTTTCCCTGCAAGTTTCTTCTGCAAAGACAGCATTAATTCAGCTTCCGCTTTCGGCAATTCACACTCTTCAATCAACTCGTTGATATCAGCACCAAGTTGAACCATTTTTGAAGCGCGACTATACAGTCTTCCGTCTGTATCTGCGTGTTCTAGTTCGCGAATGCGTTCATTAAGATGTTGAATTACATCTTGTTGTTCAGTGACTTTTTGGCCTAAACCAACCACCACAGAACGCACTTCCAACAGTTGTTTGTTCAGCTTTTGTACTTCTTTCTCAGCATTTCGCGCATGAGCGCGCTGCTGATCCATTTGCTTTTGTAAGCCAGCACGCACGCGTAACTGCATTAAAAGCAGAATCAGAAATACAAAAGCCAAGCCGCCTGCAAATAGCGGCAAAGATAGGAAGGTTTCTTCAGCCATGATTCATCAGCCAATTATAGGTGAGCCATCTCATCCCATTCGTCATCGCTTAGTAGCTTGTTCAAATCAACAAGAATAAGCAGTTTACCATCACGGTTGCTTACGCCTTGAATGAACTTAGCGCTTTCGTCAGTACCTACAGATGGGGTTGTATCGATCTCAGAAGAACGTAGGTAAACCACTTCAGCAACGCTGTCGACTAGGATACCGATAACTTGGCGCTCAGACTCAATCACGATGATACGTGTATTGTCAGTCACTTCGCCTTCCATTAAGCCAAAACGAGAGCGAGTATCAATAACGGTAACCACGTTACCACGCAGGTTGATGATACCTAGTACGTAATCTGGCGCACCCGGAACTGGAGCGATTTCTGTGTAGCGAAGCACTTCACGAACTTGCATCACATTGATGCCATAAGTTTCTTCTTCAAGTTGGAACGTCACCCACTGAAGAACTTCGTCGTTCGATGTATCTTTCTTCACTTCAACTTCAAAAGCTTGAGACATAGTTAATCCTCGTTAATGTCGTTCCCGACCAAAATCTAATTCAGTGATTTTACATCTAAACCGGCGTTTAGCATGTCTATAAGTGCTTGGACATGAATTAAAGCACACATTTTTTCTTTCACCATACCCGCTAACCAAGGGCGTTTGCCGGCTTGTTCACGCCAACGGACTTTGTCGATATTGAGTGTTTCAGTTCCCATTAACTGGTTACTTGCCAACCCCCACATGCTTTCACCAAGCATGACGACATATTGGTAATTCTCTTTGTAGTCTTCATCACGAAGCTTATCTGCCATCACCCACTTTGCCGTGTCTACGACATCAAATTGCTGTTCGCGACTGGTTTGTAAACCCAAATACCAAGCAGGTCGACCGATTAAGTGATTGAGCTCTGTGATGCGATGAATGCCACCAAGCTCATCAAGCGGTACAGCGAACGTCACGTCGTTTACATCAAAGTACAACACTTGAAAGTCTTCACTACGTTGTGTGCTTTCCCAAGCATCAGGAAGCTTTGCTCCCGCTTCGGTCTCCAGCTCTATTTCTGTCTCGATGCGTTGTTCAATTTCCACATCGGCATCAAACATTGGTTCAACCACTTCAACTTCTGGTTGAACCCTGATTGGTTCGGGTTGTTCAATCTCAATCGCAGACACTGAATCTTCTTCAATGTCCCACTCTTGGATTTCTTCCACGGCTTCAACCGCCGCTTCGACTTCGATTACTGGTTCTTGTACGATTGACTTTGCTTCTGCAGCTATATCAATGGTGTTTTGTTCCAGAATGTCATCGATATCCAACTCTGCTACGACATTTGTAGATTCAAGCTGGCTTAATAATCGTTGTACATCCTCCAGATTGGGCGCTTCCAATGCTGGGGAATACATTTCGCTGTATTGGTAAGACTCGGGTTCAGCGTAATGCAGTTGCAATTTTGGCTCTGGCTCTGGCTCTGG